>NZ_MOAI01000028.1:0-90035 GCF_001976035.1 Ensifer sp. 1H6
CCTGCCGCTTACCGTTGCCCCCGTCACCACAGCCGCGACTGTTGCCGGCATCGAGTCCGTCCTCCAGTCGCAATTGCAGATGCTGCAGACGATCGTTACGCAGCAGTTGCAGGTGCTCCAGGCGACAGGTTCCGTCGCAGCCCCTTCCGCACAGTCGACCATTGTTGCGGCGGCGATCGCCCCTCCGATCGCGACGATTGAGCCGCAGCTGGTATCGAAGATTGAGGTCGATCGCACCGCCGATGGCGAAATCGGAGCGGAGCGCATCAAGCTCTACCGTCCCGGCGCCAAGAGCCTTTCGACCGAGATGACCCCACAGAAGCAGGCGTTCGTCGCCGACTTGATCGCCGCCTACGAGGCACGGAACGGGAAATCGAAGAGCTTCACCGGCCAGAACCGGAAGTGGCTCGCCGATCCGCGCACCGCTGCCGGTTTCCGCCAGGACTGGAAGGAGATGGTCTTCCCCGTCGTTTCCGATCGTTCGAAGGGATCGCGCATCTGGGACGTCGACGGCAATGAATATATCGATCTGGTCAACGGCATGGGTCAGACGGCCTTCGGCCATGCGCCGGATTTCGTCGTCGAGGCGGTGAAGGCGCAGGCCGACGCCGGATTTGCCATCGGCCCGCAGACGCCGCTTGCCGGCGAAGTCGCGGAACTGATCGCAGAGATGACCGGGCACGAACGCGTGACCTTCTGCAACACCGGCTCGGAGGCCGTCATGGCGGCCATGCGGGTGGCGCGCACGGTGACCGGCCGGGATCGGATCGTGATTTTCGGCAACGACTATCACGGCAGTTCGACGAGGTGCTGGTCAAGGGCCGGAACCGGGCTGGTGCGCCGGTCGCGATACCGGTCGCCGCCGGCATCCCTGCCGCCTCCGTCGCCAACATGACGGTTCTTCGCTACGGCGATCCGGAAAGTCTTGACTGGATCAAGGCCAATGCCGGCGATATCGCCGCGGTGATCATCGAGCCGGTCCAGAGCCGTCATCCGGAATTACGGCCGGTCGAGTTTGTGCGCGAGCTGCGTGCTATTGCCACGAAATCCGAATTCGCGCTGGTTTTCGACGAGGTCGTCACCGGCTTCCGCGTCGATCCCGGTGGCATGCAGGCCGTCTGGGGCATCAAGGGCGACATGGCGACCTATGGCAAGGTCATCGGCGGCGGCATGCCGATCGGCGTGCTGGTGGGCGACAGCCGCTTCATGGATGCACTCGACGGCGGATGCTGGAATTATGGCGACGATAGCGTTCCGATGACCGCGCCGACCTTCTTTGCCGGGACCTTCGTGCGCCATCCGCTCGTGCTTGCGGCGGCGCGGGCCGTTCTTCAGCACATCAGGGGCGAGGGCGCCGCACTCTATGGCGCCGTCGCCGATCGCACGCAGGCTCTGGTCGCCGAGATCAATGCGGATCTCGCCCGGCGCGGTATCGCCAAGACCATCAACAGCTACAAGAGCTGGTTCTTTGCCGACTTCGGCAGCGACGATCCGCTGGGCTCGCTCCTCTATGCCAAGATGCGCATGCAGGGTATTCATATCCAGGACGGCTATCCCTGCTTCCTGACGACCGCCCACAGCGAGGCGGATTTCCAGGCGATCGCTGCCGCCTTCCGCACCAGTCTTGATGCGTTCCAATCGGTCGGCATCCTCGGCACGCAACGCCAGGCAGAGGATATCGCGCCGGAGCCTGCTGATGTGGCAACTGCCCGACCGTCAACGGCGCCGCTGACGGAAGCGCAAAAGGAAATCTGGTTGGCCGCCCAGGTCGGCGATGAAGCCTCCTGCTCCTTCAACGAGTCCTTCACGATGGTTCTGGACGGGCCGCTGGATCGCGAACGCTTGGGCCGGGCGCTTGATGCCGTAGTCGCACGCCATGATGCGCTGCAGATCCGGTTCGGCCGGGCGGGGGATCATTTCGAGTTCATTCCCGATTTCGTGCTCGATGTCGCCGATATCGACCTTGCCGGCGAGAACGATGCCGAGGCGCTGTTGCAGCAATTGATCGACGAAGATGCGCGCACTCCCTTCGATCTTGCCGATGGGCCACTCGTTCGGGCTTCCATCGTCAGGATGACTCCCGACAGTCACCGCCTGGTCTTCACCGCACACCACATCATCTGCGATGGCTGGTCGATCAATGTGCTGATCGAAGAGCTTGCCGCGACCTATTCCGCCTTGATGCGCAACGCCGAGGCCGGGCTCACGACGCCGCTCTCCTTTGCCACCTACGCGACCGATCTTGCTCCCAATGCGGATATATCGAACGCGACCGAACAATTCTGGCTCGACCAATACAAGGACGTCCCCGATCTGCCGGAAATGCCGCTGGACCGGCCGCGGTCGGATCGCCGCAGCTTTGCCGGCGGCACCGTCACCGGAAGCATCGAGGCGGAAACCTACAAAGCCCTGAAGAAGGCAGGTGCAAAGTCCGGCGCGACCTTGTTTTCGACGTTGCTGGCGGCGCTGCAAATCATGATCTCCCGCCTCTCCGGACAGGACGACATCGTCGTCGCCGTGCCTTCGGCCGGGCAGAGCCTGCTCGACGGCCAGACGCTCGTCGGCCATTGCGTCAACCTCCTGCCGCTTCGCCAGACGGTCTCGTCGGACAAGCGCTTCGACGAGCATCTCAAGGCGACGCAGCAGCTTGTGCTCGGTGCGTTCGAGCACCAGGATTACACCTACGGCACGCTCGTCCGTAAGCTCGGCGTCAAGCGTGACACGCACCGCTTGCCGCTGACCGAGATCCAGTTCAACCTCGAGCGGGTTCCTGACAATCTGGAGTTCGGCGGGCTGCAGACGAAGATCGCGTCGAACGCCAAGGCCTTCTCCAACTTCGATATGTTCTTCAACCTGACCGAAAGCCCCAACGGCGTTCGCATCGATGTCGACTACAATGCCGAGGTCTTCGAGCGCAGCACGATCGAGCGCTGGATCGGCCATTTCGCGACACTGGTTGCGGCGCTGGCAGCCGACATCACCCGGCCGATCCACGATCTGCCGCTCCTGTCTGCGGCCGAACAGGCCTGGCTTGCCGAGGGCCTCAACGACATGGCCGCCGACTACGATCGCGACGCATTCGTCTTCTCGCTGTTTGCCCAAAAGGCGGCCGAGCAGCCTTCCGCGATTGCCGTCGAACTCGACGGCAAGACGATGACCTATGGCGAGCTTGAAGGGCGATCCAACCAGTTGGCTTGCCAAATCCAGAAGACCGTCCCGGAGCCGGGCCAGCGCATCGCCCTTCTCGCCGAACGGTCGCTTGAAATGGTGATCGCCCTGCTGGCGATCATGAAATCGGGACATGCCTATGTGCCGCTCGACCCTGCCCATCCTGAGACCCGCCTGTCGCAAACCCTTGAGGTTGCGCGCGTTGCCGGCATGATCTGCGATAGCGACCGGGCAGAGGGACTGGCCGGCAAGGACGTCGCGATCATCCGCATCGATAGCGACGTCGACACAACCGGCGCGGCAACTGCACTGCCGAAGGTCCCCACGGACGCGGCGACGCCGGCCTACATCATCTTCACGTCGGGATCGACCGGCGCACCGAAGGGGGTCGAAGTCTCCCATCGCGCCCTGGTCAACTTCCTCACGTCGATGGCGCGGGAGCCGGGGCTTGACGATCGCGATACGATCGTCGCGGTGACGACGATCTCCTTCGACATAGCCGGCCTTGAACTCTACCTGCCGCTGATCACAGGTGCGAAGGTGGTGCTTGCCGGCCGGCACACGGTGCGCGACGGTTTTGCTCTGGTGCGGCTCGTCGAAAGCTGCGGTGCGACCGTGCTCCAGGCGACGCCGACACTCTGGCAGATGCTGGTCGAAGCCGGCCTCAGCCGCTCGAACCTCAAGATGCTGTGCGGCGGCGAGCCGCTTCCCAAGGCGCTCGCTTCTTCATTGCTCGGCCTCGGAAGCGAGCTGTGGAACATGTACGGCCCGACCGAGACGACGATCTGGTCGTCGGTGCAACGGATCGAGGATGGCGAAAAGCCGATCACCATCGGCCATCCCATCGCCAACACGCAGCTCCTCATCCTCGACAAGGCCAACCGCGTTGCCGCCATCGGCGTCACGGGTGAACTGCATATCGGCGGCGAGGGCCTTGCCAACGGCTACTTCGCCCGCCCTGATCTGACCGAGAAGGCCTTCGCCGATATCGACATCGGCACGGGAACGGTTCAGCGTCTTTACAAGACCGGCGACGTCGGTCGGCGGCTCGCGGATGGTTCGCTACAATTGCTCGGCCGGCGCGACCAGCAGATCAAGCTGCGCGGTTTCCGCATCGAGCTTGGCGATATCGAGGCTGCCATCTCCAGCGCCGCCGGCGTTCGCCAATGCGCCGTCGTCGCCGCCCCGAACAGCAATGGCGACAAGCAGCTGGTGTGCTATGTCATCCCGGAAGACCTGAGCAGCAAACCCTCGGCATCCGCGCTTGCCGCCCATGCGGAGGCCAACCTGCCGGCGCATATGGTCCCCGGTTTCTGGGTGCTTGAGGAGGCTCTCCCCCAGACGGCCAACGGCAAGCTCGACCGCAAGACGCTTGAACAGCGTGGTTTGCCGCAACGCGAGACCACGGCCATCAGGGTGCCGCCGCGCACCGCCATGGAAACGCAGCTTTGCGAGATCTGGCGCGAGGTTCTGAACGCGCAGGAGATCGGCGTCGAGGACAACCTCTACGCGCTCGGCGCGGATTCGCTGATCATCTTCCGCATCGCCGCCCGCATGCTCGACAGCGGTCTGCGCCTGGAGGCCAAACATCTGATGATGCATCCCTCCATCGCAGAACTCGCCACCTTTGCCGAGACACGCGACGACATCGATCCGAACGGCACCCAGCCGCAGGTCCCTTCGCTGAGAGATTTCCGCAATGGCGCGCGGCGCCGGTTTGAGCAGGTATCAAGAGTATGAAAGAGACAAGCAACACTGCACCTGTCGCCGAACCCACCGTGATTGCGGAGTTCCCCTGTTCCCAGACCCAGTTGCGCTGCTGGATCCTCGACCAGCTGAAGCCAGGCAATCCGGCGCTCAACGTCGCAGTCCGATGGGAGATCCGAGGCGCATTCCGATCCTCGACGTTGGAGGCCGCCTTTCGTACAGTCATCCAGCGTCATGAGGCCCTTCGCACCCGGTTCGTCGAAGTCGGCGGTAGGCCCTGCCAGCAGGTGGTCGACCAAGTCGACTTCAGGATGTCGGTCATCGACCTGCGAAACGTACCTGCCGATCAGCGCGATCAGCGTATCCTCTCGATCGGTGAGGAGACCGCGCGCGCGCCGTTCGACCTCAGCAGTCCCTACCTCTTCCGCGTTTCGCTGCTGATGGTAGAGAACGAGCGGGGCTTTCTACTGATCACCGCCCACCAGAGCTGCTTTGATGGCTGGTCGATCCGCGTGCTTGGCCGCGAGGTCGGCGAGATCGCGGCGGCGCTTGATGCCGGCCGGCAGCCGGCTGTTCCGGACCTGCCGTTGCAATACGGCGATTTCTCGCTGTGGCAGCAGGAGTATCTGAACAGCTACGGTTTCGAGACCGAGAAGTCATTCTGGCGCGAACAGCTGACCGGAGCGCCCTATTTCGAAGTTATTCCCGACACGCCGCGCGGACCGGTCAAGACCAGCCGCGGCAATATCCTGTCCGTCAACAACCCGAGCGAGTTCAGCGAGCGGATCGACGCCGCCGCCCGCGCGCATAGGGTCTCGCTCTACAGTTTCGGGGCTGCCGTCGTCAGCGCGTTGCTGCACCGCTATACCGGACATGACACCGTCATGTTCGGCTCACAGGTCGCCGGGCGCGACGAGACGGATCTGGAGAACCTTATCGGGGTCTTCATCAACAATGTTGTTCTGCGGTTCGACATGGCCGGTGACATTTCCTTTGCCGAGCATGTGCGTTTAGCAACCGCAACGGTGACGGCTGCCCTCAACCATCACAGAATGCCGTTCAACAAACTGGTCGAACTGGTCAATCCGGTGCGCGATCCCTCGCGCAACCCGCTGATCTCGGTCAACTTCAACCTGCAGAAGGCGTTCCTGGAAGACCATCAGTATGGAGGTTTCGAGCTGCTCAGCGCGCCGTCGCAATCGCCGGGTGTCATCTACGATCTGAGCTTCATCATGATCGGCAGGCCGAGCGGATGGCGCATGTCGATCGAATACAATGCCGACCTGTTTGAAAAGTCGACGATCGAATCTCTTCTGCGGCTTTGGCAGGAGGCCTATGAAGCGGCGCTGGAACGGCCCTCGGCGCCCCTTTCCTCACTGGTCATCCCTCCGAGGGAGATCAAGGCGCTGCGAGTGGAGACGGGGCCGGCAACGGCGATCGAACTGATGCTTGCGGCCCATCCATCCGTCGGTTCGGCCGTGGTGCTGGTCGAAGGCGATGGCAAGCGCGTGCATGCTTTCGTCACGCCGGCGCCGACGATCACCGAACCGCTCGATCGCCTGCCTGATGGCCTGATGGAGTATCTGAGCCGGCAGCTTTCGCAATCCGCGATGCCGGGTGGTGTCAGCGTGCTTCTCAATTTTCCGCGCGATGCCAGCGGCACCATCGATCGAACCGCGTTGCGGATACCGGCGCCGCCGACCATCCTCGCCAAGGCTGTGGCCGATCGCGTTGAGCCAACAGATGTCTCGGCACCAGTACCGGCGGCGCGAACCGACCAGACCAAGGCTCTTGCTGCGATATGGGCAGAGGTGCTCGGCGTTCCGACGGTCGCGCCCGGCGACAACTTCTTCGCGCTCGGCGGTCACTCGCTGCTGGCTTTGCGCATGCTCTCCGGCGCCAGATCGAAGCTTGGGGCAAAGGCCGACCTGGAGCTGCTCTTCAAGCAGCCGACATTCGGGGGCTTTTCCACTGCGCTGTTTGGCGAAGCGCAGCCGACCGGTACCGATCTGGAATCCGCAAGCGCCAATCCCTGGAGCGTGGGGGCCTGCGGGCGCACCGATGCGCCCTATACGCTCTACACGCTCAATCATCCGTTCCTCTACTACCGGCTTGCGACCGATCTTGGCGATACCGTCTCGGTCTATAACGCCAACATGTTCCATGCGGACCTCACCGGCGATCTCGCCTCCATGTCGCTTGAAGAGATCGCCGGGCATGCCGTCGACAGTATGGGCGCAGATATTCTGAAAGGCCCGGTCGGCGTGATGGGGCTCTGCGTCAATGGCGTGCTGGCGGTCGAAATTGCCCGCCAGCTGCGCGAGCGCGGCGCCGATCTTCGCTTCACGGCCGTCATCGATGCCTGGGCACCGGGCTATGTCAAGTCGCAGCCCCGGCTTCGGCGCCTTCGCTGGAACAGCGAGCGCCGGGTGAAGCGCGTCGGCTACTTCACGCGCAAGCTCTTTTCCGGCCGCATCAGCTTCGTCGACTATCTCAGGGAGTTCAACTTCACGCTTGCCCTGCTCAAACATCTGGGCCTGCGGGCGGGGACCTATTCCCAGGAAGAAGCAGTCAATGCCGACGTTACCGACCTGCTGGTCAATGCGGCCCGTCGCTATCGTCCGCCACCGACGAATGAAAAGTCGGTGCTTTTGTTCCGCAGTGAAGCCACCCATCGCCGTGCGCGCAAGCTGCTCTTCGGCTGGGGTGGTGCAATCACCCCGGACAGCGAGGTTTTCGACCTCGAGGGTTGGCACGAGGATAGCCTCAACAGCAACAGCATTCAGGCCCTGGCGACCATCGTCATCAACAGGTTCCGCTCCGACGAGCGCTGAACACGACGTGCGAAGGCAACATCCATGCGTGTCACAAGCCTACCATTGCGCATCGCCGTCCTGGTCGAACAGAACGAGCACTTCGAGAATTGGCAACTGATGGTCTTCGATCGGATCGTGGCCGATCCGCGATACGCGCTGACCGCCTTGCTCGTTCATCCGGCACCCTATGGGGTCGGCAGGAGCTCCATCTTCTTCAAGCTCGCCCATCGGCTCGAGCAGGCGGCGTTCGGCCGCCAGGCGGTATATAACCCCTGCAACTTCGATGCGCGCAAGCAGCGTATCGTGCCTTTGGCATCGGCGCAGCCTGGGGCCGTCCAGGCGCAGGTGGCAGAGCTCGGTCTCGATCTGGTGGTCCGCATGACGCCGAACGGTCTGCCCGACGACGCCGTGCGCGAGCTGCCCTATGGCGAATGGGCGCTCTCCTTTTCCGACCAGAAGTCGGGAGCGGGCGAATGGTTCAGCTATCTCGAAGTGGCCAGCGGTGCGCCGGCCGTGGACCTTTCGCTCTACGTTCGGCTCGGGGCTTCAGCCTCGTCCGTTGCCATCGCCTTGTCCTCCTTCAACATCAAGTTCAGCGCGGTCAGGAACATCAACTTCGTCAAGGAGCGCGCCGCCACCCTGCTGCTGCGCGAACTCTCGCGACTGGCCGATACCGGGGAGCTTATCACCACGCCTCTGCCGGCGCGCCGGCAAGCCGCGCCGCCGTCGATTGACGAGTTGGGCCGGTATCTCGGCATCCTCAGCGGCCAGCTCGTCGCGCGCGCGAAGAAGGCTTTGCAGCACAAGGCCGGCACGGGGTCGGCCGTCTGGACGCTCTTTACCGGCAGCGGCCGCATCGACGATTTCGAGCCCGGCGTTTCCGTCGAAATCCCGCCGACGTCAACGGACATCAAGGCGGATCCGTTTCTGCTTCAGCATGAAGGCGAGTGCTACCTGTTCTACGAGGCCTATGCCGATGGCGACCGCAAGGCGCATATCGCAGTCGGCCGCTTTGACGGCGATCGACTTGAGCCGGTGGGTGTCGCGCTGAACTGCGACTACCACCTGTCCTACCCGTTCGTCTTCCGCGACGGCGACGACATCTTCATGATGCCCGAGACGCATCAGTCCAGGCGCATCGAGATTTGGCGCTGCGTCGAGTTTCCGCTGAAGTGGGAGCTGCATGCGACCGCGCTCAATGGCATGTCTGCCGCAGACAGCGTGCTGACGCGCCATGACGGGCGGTGGTGGCTGTTTACGAACCTCTCCGAGTTTCACGCCTATGAGGATCACTGCAGCGAGCTTCATATCTTTGAAGTCGATGGGCCGGGGCTTGCGCGCATCACGCCGCACAAACGCAATCCGGTGGTGCTCGGCAGCACGTTTGCCCGCAATGCCGGCCGGATCTTTGCGCGCGAGGGCCGTGTCTTCCGCCCATCGCAGCACAATGCGCACGGCATCTACGGCTACGGGCTGAATATCATGGAAATCGAGCAATTGGACCTGGAGAACTACCGGGAGCGGTGCATCAGAACGATCAAGCCCGATTTCAAACCGGGATTGCTCGGCTGCCACCATTTTGACGCTGCCGGGGATCGGTATGTGCTGGATGCGCGACTGACGCTTTGAGCGCCAGGACATCGTGATCGCTATAGCGAAGATGGACGGCATTGCCGAGGGTGAGCGCTGCCAGGGTGCCAGCGAAACCAGGCGGGCTCGCGAGGTCGAAGAGGCTCCAGTTCAGCGGCGCATCTCTGTCACCATCAAGGGATTCGAGCCTTGGACGGGAGGCTGCGTCGACGGTGACGTCGAATGAGTCCAGCGGCAGCGATAGCCCGGCGCCATGAGCCTTCACGAAAGCCTCCTTGCGCGTCCAGCAGCGATAGAACGCGTTAAGATAGTCGTCGCCGGCAAAGGCCGCGAGAGCCGCGCACTCGCGCTTCGAAAAGAAATGTCCGGCAATATCCTCTTTCAGCGGCTTGATTGCTTCGACGTCGATGCCAACGGGGTAATGGTCGGAGACCGCCAGCATCGCCACATCGGCGCTGTGGCTGAGATTGAAATGCAGCAACTCCGATGCGCCGGCGATGCGCGGCTTGCCGAAGACGTTGTAGGTCAGCCCGATGCGGTGCGGCGGCAGGTGGAGGTAGTGGCCGAGCACGAGGCGCAAGCCGGCACGGCCGGCTATGAAGTGTTGGCGATGTTCCGGATAGACGAAACGGGAGGCTCGCGCCTTCTCCTCACCGCTCAGCATTGGGAACAAGCGGTCAATTTCACACGGGGCCGGATCAAGGCTCCAGCGCCAGATGTCGATGAAGTTGGGACCGATCCGATCCAAGCTAGGTCGCATAGACGAGGCTCCCCTTCGAAGCGGGTCGCTGGCGCACCATGCGTCGGGCGAAATAGGTCATGAGCGGCAAGGGATAGTTCTCGCCGAGCCCGATACGGCAGGTCCTCTTCAGGATATCGAGCGACCGCGGGCACATATCCGGCGAGTACTCGATCTTGCGGGACGCCCAGGCATAGGGGTTCATCTTCGGATTTGCCGTGCGTTGGTCCAGCACCGGCAACCAGTTGCTGTAGACGTGCCGGCTGGAATCGTAGGGCCGATACACGCCGCGCTTGTTTTCGGCAGCAAAGGCCCGCGCCTCCTCGGCGGTATCGAAGATCACGTGCAGGCCGGCAGCATGGTCCCGGTCGTTGTGCGGGCCGATGCGCATCGCATTGCTGGCCGACAGGATCTCGGCAATCGCATCGTAGCGGCGGCGCATGCGGCGGATCATCGGATCCAGCTTCTTCAACTGGACGTTCAGCATGGCACCCTGGATCTGGCTGGCCTTGAGATTGATGCCGAGCATGGGCGGCTCGTTGGCATTGTCGAGGTGGCCGCGAAACAGCGCGCCGATATCGTGATACATGCGCGCCCTGGCGAAGAGCCGGTCGTCGTCGGTGACGACGGCCCCGCCTTCGCCGATGTTCATGTTCTTGAACTGGTTGAAGCTGAAGGCCCCGGCATCACCGATCGTGCCCACCCGCACACCCTTGTAGGTCAGCCCGACCGCCTGGCAGGCATCCTCGATGACAACGAGCCCGTGCTGGCGGGCAATCTGCATGATGCTGTCCATGTCGCACACCATGTTGGCCATGTGCACGGGGACGATGGCGCGCGTGTGGGGCGTGATCTTTCGCAGGATATCTGCCGGGTCCATTGTCAATGTCTCGTCGATCTCGACGATAATGGGGACGGCGCCGACGGCCAGTGCGGCGCGGCCGTGGCAATCCAGGTATAGGCGGGCACCAGCACCTCGTCGCCCGGGCCGATGCCGGCAGCAGCCAGAGCGGCGATCAACGCGCCCGTGCCGCTGCTGACGGTCAGCACATGGCCTGTGCCGAACTTGGCCGAGAAATCCGCCTCGAAGCGCGTGAGCGGCCCGTTGCCGTCGCCGCCGAAGCGGGCAAGCTCCCCTGACGCAAAGACCGGAGCGAGAGCCAGCCATTCCCTGATACCTACACGCGCCATACCGCACCCTCCGATCCTCGCCGGCTCCGTGTGCGCCGACCATCGGCGTCCAGGGATGAAGACAAATCGCCTGCGGGGTACCGGCCCCAATGATCAAGCCTAGTCGTGTCGCGATATCGTTTCAAAATGGACTTCCGGCCAGAGCCTGAGCAAAGTGTGCAGGCTCCAACTAGCCGAAATCAGTAGTTACCCTACTCCCCTATGCATATTGGGAGATTTCGGCGCGATAGCGCTGGTGCTACGACCTGTATGTAGCACGTGGGAGTTCTTTTCATGCCGATCCGCGATCTCCGATCAGCGCCCTCAGGCACCGAGTTTCGTCCGGATGTGGCAATCATCGGCGGTGGTCCCGTCGGGCTGACGATCGCTCGGGAATTCGCCAACAGCCGCTGCCGGGTACTGATCATCGAAAGCGGTGGCGCCGACTTCGAGGCCGCCCAGCAGACGTTGAATGCCGTCGTCAATGTCGGCGAACCCGTCGTCCGAGACGGCGTCGAAAGTCCCGGCCGCGGCTATAACGGCAGCCTCGAATGGCTGAATGACATCCCCCCTTTCGAGCTGCGCAACCGGGTGCTCGGCGGCAGCACGCATACCTGGATCGGCAAATGCGCGAGCTTCGACGAAATCGACCTGGAGCGCCGGCCCTGGCTGCCGGTCTCCGGTTGGCCGATGACGCGCGAAAGCCTGGCGCCGGGGCTTGATCGCGCGGCGCGCCTGCTCAATCTCGGACCCAATCTCTATGACGAGAGGCTCTTTGGCCGGCTGCACTCGCCGCCGGACGAACTCGGTTTCGACCGCGATCTCCTTCGCCCGTTCTTCTGGCAGTTCAGCCATGAGCGTGATCGGCACGGCGAGCCCATGCGATTTGCCAATGTGGCTGCCGAGCTGGTGGCGGCGAACATCGAGATCCTGACGCATGCCACGGTCACGGCGATCCATCTTGACGAGAGTGGCCGTCGCGTCGCATCGCTCGATCTGCGGAGCCTTGACGGAGCTTCCGCAAGTGTACGGCCCGAGACCGTCGTTCTGTGTGCCGGCGGCATCGAGAACGCCCGCCTGCTTTTGGCTTCGACATCGGTGATGTCGAGCGGTGTCGGCAATGGCAGAGGTGTCGTCGGGCGCTACCTCGCCGACCACCCCCGCTCGACGCTTCTGCAGTTCGAACGGCGGGATATCAACGCCGTGGCCCGGCACTTCAATTTCTACGGCCTGTCCGATAAGGGGGCGACCCGGTTCTATCTCCACGGTCTGCGCCTCAGTCCCGCTGTGCAGAGACGCGAAGAGCTCGTCAACTGTGCGGCCTATCCCGTGCAGATTCATTCGGCTCGTGATCCCTGGGCGGCGCTGAAGCGACTGATGCGGGGCGACCGCACGCGACTTGCGAGTGATCTTGCTGTTGTCGCGCGGTCGCCTGCCTTCCTGGCAGCAGGTACCTTCCGCCGGAAGGTGCAGAAGCGGGGAATGATGCACCGGTCCGACGCGCTGCGCTTCGATGTCATGGTCGAGCAGAAACTCGACGCGGAGAGCCGCGTCACCCTGTCTGATCAACGGGACGAGTTCGGCGTGCCGATACCGCGCGTCGACTGGAAAATCGGCCCAACAGAGGTTGAGAGCGTCAAGCGGCTCGCGTGGTCACTGGCCTCCGAATTCGTGCGCAATGGCCTTCCACAGCCGCGTCTGGTCGACTGGATAGCCGAGGACGACGATGGGAAGGCGGCGTTCACCGACATGGCGCATCCGTCCTGCACGACGCGCATGGGGAGCGATCCGACCACCAGTGTCGTCGATGCGAATTCCATGGTGCATGGAGTGGACGGGCTCTTTGTCGCCGGCAGCTCGATCTTTCCGACGCCCGGCCACGCCAATCCGACCTTGATGACGCTTGGCCTGGCGATGCGTCTTGCCGATCATCTGAAGATGCGGCTGGAAAGACGCCCGGCAGCGACGGTGACGTCTCGTGCGGTTGCGGAGGAAACGGTCGCCGTACCGGGAATTTGATGCCTATCCCTTCGCCTACAGGCCCTTGGTCGTCATTGCAGGCGGAAATAGAAACCGGCGCTTTCGCTCGGCCCCAGCTCGGGATGTGTTTCGATCACATGTGAGAGCGACGGGATGGACCAGCGGTCGACGAGGCGGTAGCCGAGTCTCTCGATGTCGCTGCGGAACACCTCTTCGTTCCGCATCTGGTAAGGCACGATGGCCGTGCCGATGCGCTCCAGCGTTACAACGGCGCCGCCTTTTCTCAGGGCCACCTTGTTGAGCAGGAGGTGGCGGGGCAGGGCGGGCATCCGCCCTAGCAGATCAGACAACTGGATATCGAGATATTGCAGCAGGCCTGAGCCGAGGAACAACGGCACAGGGCCGGCATCGACGATGCGATCGACGAAATGCAGATTGTCGAGCTCGTCCTGTTCGGCCCTGCGTCGGCCGACCTGCACGATTGCCGGCAGGTCGTAGACCACCCATCGGAAGGATCTGTCGAGCGAGAGAAGGTCGCGGAACGCCCGGTATTTGGTGCCCATGTGGCCGCCGGCATCGACGAGACCATCGATCTCGTCCATGACCTGCCGCATCCAGAAAAGCACCGGATAGTCCCAGGGGGCGACCTTGCACATCTTCTCGAAGGCGACCTGGGCGATCTCCTCATGATCATAGCCGGCAAGCCCGTTGGAGCGGGCGGCGGCGATGGCGTCTTCGAACGACGCGTAGGCGCCGGTGAAACGCTGCGGAAAAGGCGAGAGATATCGCAGGCGTCCACCGGCCACCTTCAGCGGTGTCAGGGAGCGATTGAGGCTACGCATCGCGCTGCGCAGAAGCGGGTAAGCTGTGTTCCTGATATCGCTGGTCAGCACGATGCGTCTCCCCTGGTTGTCGCGCCTGCGTCGTTCCGTCGGTTTCTCATCCGTGGCGGCCGAAGGCGAAGATCGGCCGCAGGGCGTCGCTCCATCGCTGCAGCACGGCGAGTGCTGCGACATAGATCGCCGCGCCGGCAACCACCTGCAGCGCGATCGTCGACATCTGCTTCAGCGACGACGCTTCGGCTATCCGGCCGAACAGAAAGACGGCGGCCGCCATGGCGCAGACGGCGATCGCCACCAGGCCGCAGTCGCGAAGGACGCGGTTCCAGGCAAGTTCGCCCTCGCGTGATTGAAGCCGCATGGATATGTTGAACGAGAACACCGCGGCAACGCATTGTCCCAGCGCCGTCGCAACCGCGCCGAACGGGGTTAGGAGAATGATCAAGCCGACGGAGATCGCCCCATTCAACATGACGGCCCTCGGCATCCGATGAATTTTGCCGCTCAGTGAAAGCAGCGGTTCGGTCACATAGCCGGGGATCAGAAGCGTCTGTTTCGCGGCGAGGATTGCGACGAGGATCGCCGCCGGCGCCCATTTCTCACCCAAGACGACGTCGATCAATTCTGCCGAGATCAGTGCGAGACCGAGATAGATCGGCGTCGAGATGGCCATCAGTACGGTCATGAAGGTGGTGGCTGTCGCCCCGATCGCGGCCCGGTCGACATTGCCCTTGTCCTTGCCCGCCACGCGGCCGAAGAGGATCCAGGCAAGCATCCGGGCGGGCTCGCCCATGAGCTCGGAGAAGGCGGCGACGATCCTTTCCGCCGCGCGGTAGTAGCCCGCTTCGGCCAGGCCGAGGAAGCTGCCCACCACCAGCGTGCCGGCGTAGGAGCGAAAGAACACCACGAGCCGGTTGGCGACGATATGGCGTGAGAATTCCAACACCTGCACGGCGTATGAGCGACGCAGGCGCAGACGCGGCAGCCATCGCACCAGGATCATCGACGCGGCCAGGATCGTCAGTTGTTGCGCCAACCGTCCGCAGATGAGCGCAACGATGTTCCACTGCAAGGAAAGCCCGCCGATCGCCACGAGTAGCCCGATGATCTCGGCAGCGATCCTGATGATGGATTGGCCGCGCAATCGACCTTGAGAGATGAGAATGCCGTCGTAAACTGTCGACAGCGATGCCGGCAGATACCAGGAGCTGAAAAGGGCGACCAGCAGTGCATTCCAGCCGTGACCCAGCATGAACATGGTTGCAGCGGTACACAGGCCCAGGATCGTGGCGATAAGCCCGGACAGCATCGACAGGGTCGCAAGCTGATCGATATCCGTCTTATCGGCGCCGCCTTTCATGATGAACTCGCCCCATCCACCCTCGGCGACGACGAGAACGAAGATGGCGAAGGAGGATGCGAACGCAAAGAAGCCGAACTCGGCCGCCGCCAGAACATGTGCCGCAACGATGAAAATCGACAGCTGGGCAGCCTGCGAGATGACTTTGGCGCAAAGGGCGGCAAAGCCGTCGCCGATCAGGTCGGGCAGGCGCAAGGCGCGCGGGGAGCCTGGCAACAGGCGTCGTAGTGGGAGGATTGCCGTCTCGATCCAGCGGGGCATCATTGCACCACGACTGGGAAGAAATGGCGCTGGCGGAAGGGTGGTAACGGGTCGGGCTCAACCGCTTGTGGCGCGCGTTGCGTATCGACTTTTGCGAAATTTCCCCGTTTTGCTGAAAATTCGCAACTCCTAAGGTATGGTGTGCGGTGTCGCTCTGATTCGGGTATAGCCCGTTTTGAACGACAGAGTGGGCGATGGCGTGAACGGTGGCGCCCGCAGTTCGCCTGAATTCCGTGGCCTATTGCGGCTAGGGAGAGAGCGGCGACGCAAGCGGGAGAGGGGAGCTCGCAGCAGATGTTGAGACGGATGTCGTTGGACAAAGAGGGCGCCATGACCAATCGGCCTGCATGGAACACGAAGCTGGCCATTCGCTGGTCCGTGGTCGTGCTGTGCCTTGTCTTTTGGGCCGCCGTGTTCTTTTTCATCTGGTGAACGCCCCTCAGGTCTCGTTTGTTGCAAAGAGGACGACACCTACCGTCTTTACGATAATCACGATGTCGAGGTAGATCGATCGGGACTGATAGTACTCGATGTCGAATTGGACCCGCTCGTCGTAGGTTGTATCCGGCCGTCTTTTCACCTGCCACATGCCGGTGATACCGGGCTTCAGTCCCGTGTAGTAATGCAGGTTCTGCCCGTATTTCTCGGTTTCCTCAGGTGAAATCGGGCGAGGGCCGACAAGGCTCATATCCCCACGCAGCACGTTATAGAACTGCGGCAGTTCGTCGAGGCAGGTCATCCGCAAGATCTTGCCGAGCCAATGGACACGCGGGTCGCCGACGAGTTTGCGCTTCTCCATCCACTCCCTGTTTCGCTCGGGGTCGGAGGCCAGCAGTTCCGCAAGCCGTTCCGCGGCATCGAGGCGCATGGATCTGAACTTGAGACATTCGAACATCTCTCCCTGCGCGCCGACACGGGCCTGCCGGAAAAGGATGGGGCGCCCGTCGACGATCATGAGCGCAATTGCAATCAGCGCCAGGGCCGGCGCAAGGAAGATCAGCGCCAGGATGGAGACGGTCACGTCGATCAGACGCTTGGATCTGCTAGCGCGCCGTGTTGCGATGGTCCCGCGCGCGGTATGCCTCTGTCGTGCAACGCCATCAGAAACGGACAGCATATCTCTCACCCCTCCAAACACCGTTCGCCCTTAACAGGCTGCCAGCGGGCGCCTTAATTTACAATCGACCCTGATGGGCAGGACCTAGTCCAATGGAGGTACACGCCGGGCAGGAATACAGAAACGTTGCGTAAACCTCCTAATCGGGAGGTGGCAGAACGGCTCGGGGCTTCGCCAAGCGGTCGCAGCCTTTGCCGCAAGAGTACTCCGCCCACTGACCGAAACCGTTTCATAAGGCATCTCCACTGCGCAAATCATCGAGCGTCACTGTCTTTGTCAGTCGATGCTGCCGGAGATCGATCGTGGTCCGGTAGGCACGATGCAGCACGCGACCGTAGAGATCGACCAATGCGTCCGCCCAGGTTTCGGGCGTATGGGCGAGCGTGGCTGCCTGCCTGAAACAGTTCTCGCTCATTTGCCGGATCAGTGCGTCGTCGGTGGCAAGGGAGCGCATCGCAGCGGCAAGATCCTCGATGTCGGCGATGCGGAATTTGACGCCGCAGCCGAGGGCTGCGATCTCGTCGGCGAGCAACGCCGCATCGGTCAGGATGACCGGTATGCCGCTGGCGATGGCTTCGAGGGCCGCCAGCCCGAACGGTTCCGGCACACGCGACGAAACGACGACAGCACGAGCGCTGCGGATGATATCGCGCATTTCGTCCCTGGTTTTCCAACCGTGAACGGTCGCCTCTGGATAGGTTTTCTCGATGAGTGCGCGACCGGCACCATCACCGATGAAATGCAGCGGCACCTTGGCAAGGCTCGCCGCCCTGGCGGCGTCCTCGAAACCCTTTTCGGGTTCGAGCCGACCGACGAACACGAAGTTGCGGTTGGTCCATGGCTGAAGCCCGGGACCGACGAAGGGAAGGACGGGATTGCGGACCGTTTCCACTTGCGTGCCGTTCATGCCGGCACGGTCGAAATAGGCTCGCATCCTCTCATGCACGACGATGATGTTTGCGGCCGCTCGTTTGGTCGGGAAGAAGTGCTCGCGCAGCATATGTCGCGCCGAGCGCCAGGCCTTCTCATGCAGGCCGCGCTTGTCGCACTGCGTCGTCAGGCAGCGGCCGGACATCGGCTTCAGCTCACAGACACGATTGGTCCGGAAGTTGACGAAACCGCCATTGGGGCAGGCGAGGAAATAATCGTGAGCGTGAAGGACCACACGGTCGCGTACCGGCGCGAGCGCACGAAAGATCGCCGGCGACAGGATCTTCGACCAGCCATGAACGTGGTAGATCGTCGACGGGGTGTCGCGGCTGGCAATCAACCCGTTGAGGGCCTCGTAGACGATCGGATCGTAAAGACCGAGCCGCAGTGCATCGCTCCTTTGTCGCTCCAGCAAGGGAACTGCGTCCAGATTGATCGTATCGGCGGCCGGTCGGTCGACGGGCGCGCTGTCCCCGGCAAAGAAGGTCACCGGTATGTCGCGCCGTTGCAGCAACTCGGCCGAGAGTATGGCGAGGTTCGTGGCGCCGCCAACCCTGATGGAACGATCGTTGATGACGACGACGCGGTCGGGTGAGAGGGCCGTCATGGTCTTATTCGAGCCTTTCGACGTTTCGCGGCGCCAGCCGGCCGGTCAGCAGGTCCAGGAATGCGCGGGCATTGCCGCGCAGGCGACCTTTTCGATCGACCCAGGGCTCCGGGTTCCAGACCTTGACCAAATTCGCCACCAGATTGCGCAGGATCTGCACGCCGGCATGCCGAATGCTCATCGTGTCCTTGCGAATCAGGTAGATCGGATTGGCGATCTGCGAATAGCCGAACTTGATGCCTGGCGTGCGCGCCTTTTTGGTTCCGAGGTGAACGCCGACGAGATTGCCGGATTGCACCACGCGGCCAAGGTCGGCGGCCATCCGGCTGAAGTCGACGTCCTCAAGCCAACCGTAAAGCGGCAGGTTCTCGTCGAAGGCGAGGTCAGCTTCGCGAACAGGGCCGGTTCGAACCGCCATGTTGCAGCCATAGGCGTTGTAGATCGGCCTGAAGGCTTGCGTCGACTTTGGCAGACGTTCGTCCGCCTCGATCAACTCCAAGCCACCGTCGACCGAAATGCCCGGCCCGATGATGCCATCGGCAACCAGCGTGCCGGTGGCGACGACAATGTCGTCGTTCTCGGAAAACAGGCGCTCGACTTCCTCGACGTAGGATGGCGCCATCAGGAAATCGTCGTCCAGAAAGAGGATAACATCCGACTTGGCGGCGGCGAGGATGCGATTTCGCTGTCGACAGCTGCCGCGCTCGGAGATGATGACGATGACGCGGACCGCAAGCCCTTCGGTGCAGCAAGGGTCCATATCCTCGGGCGAGGTGAGGCAAACGTAAATCTCGTCCGGTTGGCGGGTCTGCCGGGCGATCAGGGGCAGGACGGCGGAGAGAATGTCCCTGCGCCCGCAGCTCGGTATGCCGATGGCAACCGTGACCGGACGATCTTCGGCGTAATCCTTTGTCGCCTGCATCATTTTCTGAACTTGCGCCATTGTTTTCGGTCCCAGCGGATGTTGGTACGGCGAGGGCCGTCGCTTCTGTTTGAAATGACGCCGAGCAACGCGACGCGTGATTTGCCGAATGTTGCCAAGGCCTCGCCCAACCGTTCGACGGTCATCTTGTCGGATTGTCCGAGAACCACGACGATGCCGTCGAGATAGGTACAGATCACGCGCGTATCGGCCGAATCCTCGAAGCCGGACATGTCGACGATGATCACCTTGTAGCGCGGTCTCAAAAGCTCGAGCTCGGATTTCAGCGCCGGCAGGTGGCCGTAGCGCTGATGCGCGACGGCTGCCTTGCGTGTCTGGTCGACGGTCAGAACCGGCACGCAGCGAACGGCCTTGCCGTCGAATTCCTCGACGTGCTGCGGCGCCTCCGATCTGCGCCTGGAGTATTGGCCGGCGATGCCCAGGATCCGCAGGCTCTCCATGCCGAAGCCCGCACCGTCCTCGGTGGTGACGCGGCTGAGCCGCGAGCCGACGAAATCCGCATCGACGAGCAGGACCGAGGTCCCTTCGTTCATGTAGAGCTGGGCGAGGTTGGCGGCGATCGTGGTCTTGCCCTCGCCGGGTCCGACCGAGGTCACGCCGATCACCGCCGTCGCATTGGCAGGAAAGGCGGAATCGACCGAGTTCTTGACGCCGCGCAGTGCCTCGGAGAAGCGCGAATAGGGCATGTCCAGGACCGATCTAAGCGGCAGCATGGTGGAGGCAATCGGGGGGCTGATGGGGACGTGGGCTGCTTCTGAACATCGGCACGTGGCCGAGCGACGTTATCCCGAGTTCGGCGCGAAGGCGCTCGCTGGAGCTGACGCGCCGGTCGAGGCCGTCACGCAGCACCGACAGCATCAACCCGGTTGCCAATCCGAACATCAGCGAAAACGGCATGATCGTCGAAGGTTTCGGCCAGGTCTTGCCCAGCGGCGCCGTTGCCGCCGTGACGATGCGTGCCTTGCCGAGGGGGAAGGATTGCTTTTGCAAAGCGCCGATGAGCTGCTGTAGAATGCCCTCGTACATGCTGCGGTAGGTGGTCGCGCGGCTTTCCATCTCGGAGAGTTCGACGCGGGCGACGTTTTTGCCGGCACCCGCCGCGGTAAGGCTGGCAAGCTCGCTTTCCAGCAGCTTTTCCCGGGTCTTGGCGATGTCCACATTCGACTTGTAGAACTGTTCGATGCGCAGGAATTCGTTGCGAAGAGAGGCATCCAGCCGCGCAATATCTGCCTCGGCGGCGACAATAGCGGGATTTCCGCTGTCGTATCGGGTCTTGAGATTGTCGAGCTTGGCGGATGCCAGGCGCATTTCTTCGTTGAGCTTCTGGATCTGCGGGTTGTCGAGACTGTCGTTGACGGTCGCGACCAGCGTATCTTTCGACATGAGCTGTTGCAGCGTCATCAGCTTGGCCGATTCCGCTGCGGTCGCGGCGCGCGCTGCCAGCATCTGGCTGCTGAGTTCGGAAAGCTGTTGCTGATCGAGCGTCGATGCGGTGCCGACCGTTGTGATGTCGTTCTTGGCGCGAAACTCTTCCACCGTCATGGCGGCTGCGCGCGCCTGCGCACCGACTTCGATAAGGCGACTTTCCAGCCACTTGGCGCCGCTTCTCGCGGCGTCCGATCTCTCGTTCATGCCCGTGCGGATATAGGCTCCAGCAATGGCGTTGGCGGTCTTGGCCGCCTTTCGCGGGTCCGTGGAAGAGTAGCCGATCTCAAGCACGTAGGATTGGCCGACGCGCCGCACGGTTACGCGCGAGAGAAAGGCGGCCATCGTGCGCCGCATCAGATACTCGTCATCGACCTTATCATCGTCGGAATTCTTGGCCCCCGACGAGAACAGCGAGCCGATCATACCGCGGATCGAGACGCCGCCGCCGACAATTTCCGGATCAGTGGTCAAGTCGAGTTGTTCGATCACGGCGCGGGCAATCGCCTCGGATTTGACGATTTCGACTTCGCTGGCGATTTCGGCTGCTTCGATGATGATCGTTCCGGTCGAGGCATCCTGTGAGGCGATGCGACCCTGCTCGGGATCGATCACCAGGCGGACGGTCGCGGTAAAGGTCGGTGCCGTGTTGAGTATGTAGAAGGCGCCGAGCGCCAGCCCGATCACACCACAGATCCCGATGCGAATGAGGTGCCGCCGCAGGAAGTCGGAAACATCGCGGAAGGATATGCTCTCCTGCCCGGCCGAACGCTTGGCCTCGAAGTTCTCATCCAGCACGATTTTTGAGATGTCATGCACGACCATTGGTGTTCCCCATGAAAATACGCTGCGCCACAGTCGATCTGTCGTTGCTATTGGGACTGCTCGATGCCCACCGATGTCAGAAGCTTGTTATCCAGCGCTGCCGTCAGCGCCGAGCGCACGTCGAGCACGTCGCCCGGAACCAGCAATGTTGCTTCCGTAACCCTCACGGCCGGGTCGGTGCCGCCGCCGTGTGTTATCCAGTACTCCAGCGGCTCCAGGTCCATTGCCTTCCTGTCGGCGAAACGGGAAAGCGAAGCGCCGTTGATCTGCAGCAGTTGCAGCGTCGTGCTGCGCTTGAGCTTCAGATCTTCGATCGCGGCTTCCGTCGTCTGCAGGTCGCGGCCGGCTTCGGTTCGGCGTTGACCCTGCAAGGTCACGGCATCGCGTTCGGTTTCGCTGAGTTTCTGCTTGGCGCGCATGGCGGCCACCTGGAGGTCGAGCTTGTCGCTTTGCAGCTCTGCGACGATCCGCTCGAGCGACGTCTGCCGCGACTTCGTCACCGTCTGGTCGTTCACCAGCTTCGATATGCCTTTGAGCTCGTCCTGGGCGATCTCGATCTGACGCTGCTGGACGGCCGTCTTTTCATCGAGCACATCGATTTCGTTCTTGAGCAGCGTGCCGAGCTCGGCAAGGGAATCGAGCTGGCGGCGCATGGCTTCGATCCGGGCATCGAAGAGCGTGCTCTCGTCTCGTACGATCTGCTGGATGGCGGCGCCATCGGCGGCCTTGAGCGCCTGGGGAAACTCGATCTTGGCGCTGTCGGTGAACTCGGCCCTCAGCCGCGCCCGACGGGCGGCGAGTTGCATCATCTCGAGTTCCATCCGGTTCAACTCGCCGGTGTAGCGGATCTGCTCCATGTCGGAGTAGCCGCCGGCAGGGTTCGTACGGCGTTCGCGCCCGCCCGCCATGGCCACCGCCTGCATCACAGTCATGCCCGGGCGGAATTCCAGCTCGCTCGGCCGGTCGACCAGACCCGTGACATAGATCATCGGGTAGCGGACAACTTCGACGGATGTCTCCGGCGCCTTGCTAAGGCCGGTGCGCTCCTTCAGGAGGTCGGCGATCGTGGCCGCCAGTTCTGCAGGTGTCCGATCCTTGGCCTTCACTTCGCCGACCAGCGGAACCGAGATCGTGCCGGCGGGGGAAACGACGTATTCTCCGTTGAGCGCGGTCCATTCCTTGTATTCCCCGGTCGCCGCGACCCATTCGACGATCGCGACCTTGACCCTTGTCTGGGGCTGCAAACGGAACACCGGCTCGGCATGGGCCTGATGGATGGGAGCAAGAGTGCTCAGGCCGATCGCCAGGTATAGGGTCGAGACACGGCCAAGCGACGACAGGCGATGTAGAATACGGTGATCGGCATGGGGCATGGGGCCTCGCTGATGTTCCAGCGCGCCACGGTACCGGACAGCTCGGCTTGGTGTGGCGCGTCGGATTGATTGTCGGCCCAAAACGTTCGAGGTAAATTCCCTGCGGTCTAATCGCGGGTAATCCCTTTAGGGGAATATCCCTAAACCGGCGGCACCATCGGATAGGATTGCCTCGGCCTATGGCTAAGCCCGGGTCGGCCGCCACCGGCAGCTAAACCTTTCGGGTAGGACGATCGTTCCTTCGGATGCACCCCCGGACCGATCTTGGCTCTGTGCACGCGCACCTTGTGTGTCCCATGCTGCGGCAGGATCGTTTCAGAGGGGAGCACTATGCGCGTCGCAATCGTTCATTATTGGCTGGTATCGATGCGCGGCGGGGAGAAGGTGATTGAATCGCTTTGCGACCTCTATCCCGAGGCCGACATCTTCACCCTGGTTTATGATCCGGGCCGCGTGTCCGACACGATCAAGAAGCACAAGGTCACCTCGTCATTCCTACAGCGCATTCCGGGAGCGATCGGGCACTATCAGTCGCTGCTGCCACTGATGCCTTTTGCGCTCGAGAGCCTCGATCTCAGCGGCTACGACCTGATCATTTCGAGTGAGTCAGGGCCAGCGAAGGGGATCATCCCGCCGCCACATGCAGCACACATCTGCTACTGCCATTCTCCCATGCGCTATCTCTGGGATCACTACCATGCCTATCGGTCGAGCGCGGGCCTGTTGTCACGGATGATGATGCCGGTGTTGGCGCCGATGCTGCGCAGCTGGGACGTCAATACCAGCATGCGGGTGGATCGGTTTGTTGCCAATTCCCATCATGTCGCGGCACGCATCGCCAAATACTACCGACGTCCGGCCACGGTCGTCTATCCGCCTGTGAGCACAGAGGACTTCGCACCCTCGACGCAGATCGAGGATTTCTATCTTTGTGCAGGGCAGATCGTTCCCTACAAGCGAATTGACCTCGCGGTCGAGGCGTTCACGAAGATGGGCAAGAACCTGGTCGTGATCGGCGACGGCAAGGAGCAGGATATCGCCAGGCTGAAGCGCATGGCCGGTCCTACCGTCACCTTCCTCGGGCGCGCGCCCTTTGCAGTGCTGAAGGAAAAGCTCTCGCGCTGCCGCGCTCTTGTCTTTCCCGGAGAGGAAGACTTCGGCATCGTGCCTGTCGAGGCCATGGCGAGCGGCCGTCCGGTCATCGCCTTTGGCGCCGGGGGGGCGCTTGAAACCGTCGTGCCCAATCTGACGGGCATGCTTTTCGAGCAGCAGAGTGTCGACGCGCTGATCAAGGCGATCTACGCTTTCGAGGCGCGCGAAGATACCTTCCGGCCCGACGTCATCAGGACACACACTGCCCAGTTCAGCGTCAGGAAATTCAAGTCCGGCATGCAGGCGGTGATCGATGACGAGCTTCGTCAGCGCCGCGCGCTGCCGTTCGGCGACGGAAAACTGGCGATCGGCGGTTTTCAATTGCGCGATGCGGAAAGCGCGACGCCGCTGCATTGAGGGCGGGCGAGGCTGCGTATCGACCGCCAGTCGCAGCAACGACTGGCCAGCGATGTTCAAACGGGAATTGCCGGCGCGCCACCTTGGCTTGCCGTCGGCCGGAAGAGGTGGACATGCGTTTTCTTGTTCGTCGGCTGGAGGCTTTCAATCGGGATGAGCTGCCCGCTTGGCGTGGTGCTCAATCGCTGCCGAGACAGGCGCTGCTATTCGTGCCGCGCCTCCTCGAATTCCTCGTAATGTATGCCGTCGGTCTGCTTGCCCTTGCGGCAATCCTCGTTCTGATGACGGTTGGGTGGCTGGCGGGGCTCGACCGCAAGGCAAGTTGACCGATGGGCGGTTGAAGCGACGCTCCCGGTGGCGGCACCTTCTGCGGTCTGTCTCACGATGCGGCTTTTGAGCCACACTGGTCCGACGCTCTCGCCATCCTATGTCCATATTGGCGCAACTGCCCTTCGGCAGGTGTCCGCAGGCGATTGGTGTTCTCCATCAGCAACAGTCCGCCGCAAACTTGCATCCGGGTGCTCGCGCCCGGAGCGGTGCCTTCGAAATGTCCGATCGGCGTTCAACGGTGACGTCTCTGTTGCTCGATTCGTTTTCCAAAAGACCGAGTGCTGTTGATCAATAACGATCCGAAAAGGAGCGAACTATGAAAAAGAGTCTTGCGATGGCGCTTACTGCTGCAACCCTGGCGTCTGCCGGTGCGTGGGCCGTCAATGCCGCCGACCTGCCGACCTACAAGGACACCTACCGGGAGCCGGACGCGCGCGGTGGCGTCAAGATCGGTTACCTCGACTGCAACATTGCCGGCGGTGCCGGCTATGTCCTGGGTTCGGCCAAGGAAGTCCAATGCGTCTTCCGTTCGACCGTCGGCGCGGAGGCTTCCGACCACTATGCCGGTGCGATCCGCAAGCTCGGCGTCGATGTCGGCTTCACCACCCGCAGCCGGCTGATCTGGGCGGTGTTCGCGCGACCGCCGGCTATCACAAGGGCGCGTTGAGCGGCATCTACCAGGGTGCGACCGCCGAAGCGACGCTCGGTGCAGGCGTCGGCGCCAACATCCTCATCGGCGGTACGGCCGGTGCCATCCACCTGCAGACGGTCAGTGTGACGGGTCAACTCGGCCTCAACGTTGCCGCGACCGGCACGTCGATGACGCTCACTTCGGTGAACTGATCTGCGAGCGGCGCGCGGCTCTGCTGCGCGCCGGTGCTTCCCCATCCTTTTTCGCCGCCTCCACATCTCAGGATCGCCGCGCTGCCTCAGCCGAAGCTGGCGTCGAGCAATCGTGTCGCCGGACCACGCATCGGCGTTGTTTCCGCAAGGCTGACTGCAGCCCATCTCCTGCACTTCCGGTCGAACGGCTGGCTTCCAGCGCCGACCACATGTGGCGCACCCTGTCTTCAGCGAGATTCCAGGCTGCAAACTTTGGGCGGGTTTTTCTCTCATCCCGCCCCGAAATAGAAATGCATTTCTTATAATGCATATTGTCTATGTGTTTTATGGAGTAATGGCGACCAGTACGGACGCTATGACAATCTGGAACACTCGGCATGTCCTATCTTCTCAGTCTTCTCGACAAGAGCCCGATCGATCCGGGAACCACCGCAACTGACGCGTTGCAGGCAACCGCCAGGCTGGCGGCGAAAGCGGAAGAGTGGGGCTATCACCGCTTCTGGCTGGCCGAGCATCACAACATGACAGGGCTGGCAAGCTCGGCGCCCGAAACGCTGATTGCCTATCTCCTGGCGCGCACATCCAAGATCCGCATCGGCTCCGGCGGCGTCATGCTGCAGCATTACAGCGCCTACAAGGTCGCCGAAACGTTCAACCTCCTGGCATCACTTGCGCCCGGACGGGTTGATCTCGGTGTCGGCAAGGCGCCGGGTGGCTTTCCTCTCTCGACAAGGGCACTACAGATCGGCATCGATCCCGAGCGCAAGCCGGGTTTTGCCGAACAGCTGAGCGATCTCAACCACTATCTTGCGCCCGGAAAATCCGACGACGGAGCGTTGCTGGCAACGCCCTTGCCCGTCCATGCGCCTGAAAGGTTCCTGCTTGGGGCCAGTGTCGAGAGTGCGGAGCTTGCCGCTGCAAAAGGCTGGCAACTGGTGTTTGCCGCGCATCTCAATGGTGATCCGGACAACATCGAGCGAACTGTTGCGGCTTACGAGCGCGCAACGGGCGGTGGTCGGCCGATTTTGGCAGTCGCGGCGCTGGCAGCGGAAAGCGAGGAGCGCGCCCGCGAGCGCGTCGCCGGCCTTCGTATCTTCAAGGTTTTCCTCGGCAACGGCCAAAGCGTCAATGTCGGCAGTGAGGAACAGGCGGCCGAATTCGCGCGCCAGGCGGGCGTCAGCGACTACCGGGTCGAGGAAAAGAGCCCGAGCGTGCTGCACGGAACGCCGCGGCAGGTCCGCCAGGAGCTTGATGCGCTTCACCGCCGCTACGGCGTCAAGGAATTCGTGATCGACACGCCAGCCCTTCCTGCGGCCGAACGCTTCGCATCGATCGAACTCATCGCCAGAGAGCGGCTTTCGCTCGTCGCCTGAACATCCGCACAAGGATCTCGTCCATGCCCCAGAAAAATGTCACCTTCGGTATCATGCTGCAGGGCCCCGGCGGCCACATGAATGCCTGGAAGCATCCGAGCGGTCCCGCCGACGCTAGCGTCAACTTCGGATTCTTCGTCGACACGGCGCGCAAGGCGGAAGCCGCCGGTATCGCTTTCGCCTTCGTCGCCGACGGCCTCTATATCAACGAACAGTCGATCCCGCATTTTCTCAACCGCTTCGAGCCGCTGACCATTCTGTCTGCGCTTGCCGCATCGACCTCGAAGATCGGGCTCGTCGGTACCGTTTCGACCTCCTACAGCGACCCCTTCACCATCGCCCGCCAGTTCGCTTCGCTCGACCTGATCAGCGGCGGGCGGGCCGGATGGAACGCGGTGACCTCGCCGTTGGAGGGCTCCGGCCGCAACTATGGGCGCGAGCATCCGGAACATGAGCTGCGCTACGAGATCGCCGACGAGTATCTGGATGCGACCAAGGGCCTCTGGGACTCCTGGGACGACGATGCCTTTGTCCGTGACCGTCAGGCTGGCGTCTATGTCGACAAGGCCAAGATGCGCCGTCTGAACCACAAAGGCCGTTTCTTCCGCATCGAAGGGCCGCTCAACATCAGCCGGTCGCGCCAGGGACAGCCGGTGATCTTCCAGGCAGGGGCTTCCGATTCAGGTATCCGTCTTGCCGGCAAACATGCCGATGCCGTCTTCACCAATGGCGGCCCGATCGACGATGCTCAAGCCTTCTACAAGCAGATCAAGCAGAGTGCGATTGCTCAAGGCCGAAGGGCGGCCGATATCGGCCTCTTCCCCGGCATCGCGCCGATCGTCGGCTCGACGGCCGCGGAGGCGGAGACCAAGTATCAGGCAATCCGCGCGCTGGTCACGGTCGAGGAGGCGCTGCTCTATCTCGGCCGGTTCTTCGATCACCATGATTTCAGTGCCTATCCCCTGGACGAACCGTTCCCCGACATCGGCGATATCGGCAAGAACAGCTTTCGCGCGACGACCGACCGCATCAAGAAGACGGCGCGCGAGACCGGCCAGACTCTTCGCGAGATCGCGCTTGATGTTGCGACGCCGCGGACCGCCTTCATCGGCACCGCAGACCACATCGCCGACGAGATCATCCGTTGGGTCGATGGTGAGGCGGCAGATGGCTTCATCCTCGGCTTCCCGGTCATTGCCGAAGGCCTGCAGGATTTCGCCGCCCACGTGCTGCCGATTCTTGAAGAGCGCGGCTATTTCGACCCGCATCTGAAGGGCGAGACGCTGCGTGATCATCTGGGGCTGCCCTACAGGGAGAGCCGCTATGCGGCGGCGGCGGAAGAGATCGAGCAGGGAAGGGCCGTCGGCGCTTGAGGCGTCGACGGAGCCGCCGATGAACATGATCGTCAAGGACACACAGGCGGGGGACGCGGTCGAGCGAGGCATCGGCGCCTATCTCGATGAGATCGTCGCGCTACGCCACGATCTCCACCGCCATCCGGAACTTGCGTTTCACGAACACCGCACCAGCGAAATCGTCGTCAGTCGGCTCTCTTCCTGGGGCTACGAGGTGGCAACGGGAATTGGCGGAACCGGTGTCGTCGCCACCTTGAGCCGGGGTGAAGGCCAACGCAGCATCGGCATCCGTGCCGACATGGACGCCTTGCCGATCGAGGAGGCAACGGGTCTTGCCCATGCCAGCGTCCATCGCGGCGTCATGCATGCCTGCGGGCACGATGGCCACACGGCAATCCTGCTTGCCGCCGGACGCTATCTGGCGGAAGCAGGCCGCTTCGACGGCACCGTGCGGCTGATCTTCCAGCCGGCCGAAGAGATCGGCGCCGGCGCGCGCAAGATGCTGTCCGAAGGGCTGTTCGAACGGTTTCCCGTCGACGCCGTCTTCGGCCTGCACAACTGGCCGGGCGTTCCAACAGGGCAATTCGGCTTCGTTGCCGGTGCCGCCATGGCTTCGGTCGACCAGTGCAACATCACGATCGTCGGCAAGGGTGGCCATGGGGCGGAACCGCAGCTGACCGTCGATCCGGTGCTAGCGACCGCGTCGCTGATCACCGCCCTGCAGAGCGTGGTTTCGCGCAATGTCGACCCGCAGGAGATGGCGGTGGTTACCGTCGGCTCGATCCATGGCGGTTCGGCATCCAACGTCATTCCTGAAAGCGTGGCGCTGAAGCTGACCATGCGGGCCTTCAACGAGGCGACCCGCGCACTGCTCGGCGAGCGGGTACCTGCACTGGCGTGCGCTCAGGCCGAAAGCTTCGGCGCACCGCGGAGGTGGATTATCGCCGCGGCTTCCCGGCTCTGATCAATCACCGCGCCGAGACGGAGCTTGCCCGCAGTGTCGCACTAGAAGCCTTCGGCCCCGGCCAGATCGTGAGCAACTTCAAGCCGCGCACGGCAAGCGAAGACTTCGCCTTCATGCTGGAGGAGAAGGCCGGCAGCTATCTCTTCGTCGGCAATGGCGACAGCGCGTCGCTCCATAGCGCCAACTACGACTTCAACGACGCAATCATCGCGCCTGCCGCCCGCTATTGGGTGCGGCTGGTCGAAACCTTCCTCGCATGATGACGACAACGGGATTGGCGAAACCATGAGCGATACGTTTCTCTACACCACCCCCCTCGACCCGCGTGCCAAGCCGCTGATCGACGAACTGATCATCGAATATGACAGCCGTTACGGCAACTACTTCAGCGACGAGGGTGCTGCGGCAGAACTCAACCGCTATCCACCTGATGCCTTCGCGCCGCCGCATGGCAATTTCGTGCTGCTGATCCGCAACGGCGAGACGATCGGCGGCGGTGCGTTCAAGCACTACGACGACCGCACCGCGGAGTTCAAACGCATCTGGACGCGCTCCGACCTGCGCCGCCAGGGATTGGCGCGCAGGGTTCTGCTCGAACTCGAAGCGCAAGCAGCAAGGCAAGGCTATTCCCGCATTTATCTGACCACCGGCTTCCGGCAGCCGGAGGCAGTGGGTCTCTATCTCGTCAATGGCTACACGGCGCTGTTCGACGTCGCTGCCGATCCGGAGGTCTACAAGACGCTGCCGTTCGAGAAGGACATCACCCATCTCGTCGCGTCGCTCGCGCTTCTCGGAGAGCCGCGCCCATCGCATCCGCAGGCAGTGAGCCACCCGTAACGCCGGCGTCCAACGGGCGCCAACCATCCAGAGAGGATGCATCATGGCCATTTTGACCGATTATGCCGGCGTTGCCGGAACCGGGCGAGCAAGCGAACCCAATCCGGGCTACGCGCATTATCGCATCGTGCCGGCCCGCCATCCTGGCAGGGCGCTCGGCACCCTGTTTGCTGCGCTCGTCATAACCGGCGTGCTTTATTCGGTGCTGACCAATCCTCGCTGGGGCTGGCCGGTCTTTGCCGAATGGTTCTTTGCAGAACCGGTGCTTGCGGGCCTTGGGCGGACGCTGCTCCTGACGGCACTTGCGACCGTTTCAGGCTCGCTACTTGGAACGGCTCTGGCGCTCGCCCGGGTGTCGAAGTCGCCGCTGCTCGGTGGCCTGTCCTTCGGTTACATCTGGCTGCTGCGCTCCATTCCGCTGATCGTGCTGCTGCTCGTGCTCAACAATCTCGGCTATCTCTACGAGACGATCTCGGTTGGGATTCCTTTCACCGACACGACGCTCTTCAACTACCCGACGACCCAGCTGCTGACGCCGTTTGCAGCAGCCTTTCTCGGTCTGACGCTCAATCAGTCGGCCTTCTTTGCCGAGATCGTGCGTGGCGGCATTCTCTCCGTCGATCACGGGCAACACGAGGCCGCGGCTGCACTCGGTCTTCCCCGTCATCGCCAGGCATTCCGTATCGTGCTGCCACAGGCGATGCGCTCGATCCTGCCGACCGGCTTCAACGAGATCATCGGGCTCGCAAAGAGCACATCAATGGTCTACGTGCTGGCGCTGCCGGAGCTCTTCTACACCGTTCAGGTCATCTATCGCCGCAATCTCGAAGTCATTCCGCTCCTGATGGTGGCCACCGTCTGGTACCTGGTGATCATGACCGGGCTGTCGATCGCCCAGCACTATATCGAACGCCATTTCTCCAAGGGGGCCGTTCGCAATCCGGTGCCGCTGCCGTTCCAGGCCTTCTTCTCGCGGTTTCGGCGTCCGCTGGCCGAGGTTGCGAGCAGTGGTGCCATCGCCCGCAAGACCGGTTTTCATGACGCGACTGCATTCCGCGCCGGCGGTGCCGTCCGCATCCATGGCATCTCGAAGAGTTTCGGTCCGCTGAAAGTGCTAGATGACGTCGAGCTGAGCTTGCCTGCCGGCAGCGTCACGGCGATCCTCGGGCCATCGGGTTCGGGTAAGTCGACTTTGCTGCGCGCCATCAATCATCTGGAGCGGGTCGATGACGGCTTCATCTCGATCGACGGCGATCTCGTCGGCTACAGCCAGAAGGGCAACACGCTCTATGAACTGAAGGAGAAGGATATTTTGAAGCGCCGCGCCGACATCGGCATGGTGTTCCAGAATTTCAATCTCTTCCCGCATCTGACGGTGCTGGAAAACCTCATCGAGGCACCGTTGCAGGTGCGCGGCCTCAAGCGCGACGACGCTGTTCGGTTGGCGCAGGAACTGCTGGCGCGGGTCGGCCTCAGCGACAAGATCAACGCCTATCCCCGGCAGCTCTCGGGCGGCCAGCAGCAGCGCGTGGCGATCGCACGGGCTCTGGCCCTTAAGCCGAAGGTCCTGCTCTTCGACGAACCGACCTCGGCACTCGATCCGGAACTGGTCGGCGAAGTGCTTGATGTCATCAAGGAACTGGCCCGCACCGGCACGACGCTTGTGATCGTCACGCACGAGATCGGGTTTGCCCGCGAGGTTGCCGACACCGTCGTCTTCATCGAGGCGGGCCGCATCCTGGAGGCCGGGCCGCCGTCCCGCATCTTCACCACCGCGGAACATCCGCGCACCCGCGAATTCCTCGCCAAGGTTCTCTGAAAATTCCAGGCGTGCATGGGCACGCTGGATCGTGCCGACACAATCTGCAACCCAAAGATGAAATGGAGTTTAAGTACATGGCATTTTTCGATAGAGCAAAACTGCTTTTGGCAGGAGCGGTCGCCGCAGCGACGCTCGGTACGGCCTCGGTTCAGGCGCAGGAGAAGTTCGATCTCAGCCCGGATACGTCCAACCGCGTGCGGGCCGAGCGGAACGAAGCGGCCATCAAGGCGATCGCGCCCGACTTCAAGTTCGTAAACCCAGGAAAATTCACCGTTGCCGTCAACCCCTGGGATCCGCCGATTGCCACCTACGCATCGGACTCCAAAACGGTCGTCGGCGCCGATCCCGATCTCGCCTCGCTGGTGGCCGATTCCCTCGGCCTCGAACTGGATCTCGTCGCGGTCGCCTGGGCCGATTGGCCGCTCGGCGTCGCCTCCGGCAAATATGATGCGGTGATCAGCAACGTGACCGTGACCGAGGAGCGCAAGGAGAAATTCGACTTCTCCACCTATAGGCGCGACGTGCTCGGCTTCTTCGTCAAGTCCGACAGCCCGATCACATCGATCAAGGAACCGAAGGACGTGGCGGGCCTGAAGGTGATCACCGGGGCCGGCACCAATCAGGAAAAGATCATTCTGGAATGGGACAGGCAGAACGTCGCCGCCGGGCTGAAGCCGATCGAGGTGCAATATTATGACGACCGCGCGGCTGGTGACCTGGCGCTGCAGTCCGGCCGGGCCGACGTCGAATTCAACCCCAATGCGACGCGCGCCTATGCCGCCTCGATCCGCAACGACACCAAGGTCGTCGGCATCGCCAGCGGCGGCTGGCCGCTGACCGCCGAGATCGCGGTGACGACCCGCAAGGGTGGTGGCCTTGCCGACGCGATCACCCTTGCCATCAACGACCTGATCAAGAACGGCAAATACGGCGAGGTGCTGAAGCGCTGGAGCCTGACCGACGAGGCGGTCGACGCGTCGCAGACCAACCCACCGGGCCTGCCGAAGAGCGGCTCCTGATCATTGCCTGTTGCGGGTCGGCGCCTGCTTTTGCCGCCGGCCCGTTCGTTCAACATCCCTTCCGGAGACGACAGAAATGCTTGGTCTAGCTGCATTGCGCCCCTCGTTCATCGCCGCATTTGCGACGGCACTTTTCCACCTTGCCCCGGCGCTGGCCGCCGACGGCTTCGATTTCAGCCCTGAACAACCGGGGCGCATCCGTGCCGAACGAAACGAGGCGGCGATTGCGGCGATACCGCCAAGCTTCAAATTCGTCACCCCCGGCAAATTCACCGTTGCCGTCAGCCCCGGCGGCCCGCCGCTTGCGACCTATGCGAACGATGCAAAGACCGTCATCGGCGCGGATCCGGAATATGCTTTGGCCGTCGCCGATAGTCTGGGGTTGACGCTGGAGCTCGTGCCAATCGCCTGGATCGATTGGCCGCTCGGCCTGACCTCGGGCAAATACGATGCGGTGATCTCCAATGTCGGCGTGACGGAACAGCGCAAGGAGAAGTTCGACTTTTCGAGCTACCGTCAGGGATTGCATGGCTTCTTCGTCAAGGCCGACAGCGCAGTTACATCGATCAAGGAGCCGAAGGATGCCGCCGGCCTGAGGATCATCGTTGGCGCTGGGACAAACCAGGAGCGCATTCTTCTCAAATGGAACGACGAGAATGTCGCTGCCGGGCTAAAGGCGCTCGAGCTGCAATACTATGACGACGAGGCCACGAGCCTTGTCGCATTGGCTGCAGGCCGCGCCGACGTGATCGTCCAGCCGCATGCGCAACTCGTCTTCATTGCCGCCCGCGACCGGAACATCAAACGCGTCGGCACCTTGAGCGCCGGTTGGCCGGAGCGATCCGACGTGGCGATCACCACGCGCAAGAACAGTGGCCTAGCCGACGCCCTGACCGCCGCCACCAACGGCCTCATTGACAATGGCACTTACGCCAAAATTCTCGAGCGCTGGCACCTGGCGGAAGAGGCGCTGCCGAAGTCGGAAACCAATCCACCCGGCCTGCCGAAATCCTGAGGTGAGCAACGATGACAGAGCATAAGATCTCGATCGATCATATCGGCTTTCTCACTCCCGGAAACTACGCGAGCGACGATCCCTTGGCGGGGCTGGAGCAGACTCTGCGCCTGCTCGAATATGGCGAGAGGCTCGGCTTCGCCAGCGCCTGGGTGCGGCAGCGCCACCTGGAGCCCGGCATCTCGTCGGCGCCGCCTTTCTGGCGGCGGCGACCCAGAGAACCGATCGCATTCAGCTCGGCACGGCGGTGATCCCGATTGGCTATGAGAACCCCTACCGGTTGGCCGAGGACCTTTCGACCGTTGACGTGTTGTCGCGCGGCCGCCTGAATATCGGCCTGAGCGCGGGCCGCCCGCCACATGTGGACCTCATCGGTCCGCTCGCCTTTGACGGAGACTGGTCTGCCAGCGATTTCTCCCATCAGCGGGTTCTGCGTTTTGCAGATAATCTGCGCGGGGCATTTCTCGGCGACGAGCGTACCGTCATCAAGACACCGTTCGGCCCGCAGCGCCCACGGTTGCAACCCCATGCCAAGGGGCTTGTCGACAGGCTGTGGTACGGTGGCGGCTCCTTGCGCTCCGCCCGCTGGGCCGGCGAGAACGGCTTCAATCTCCTGATCGGCAACGTCACGACAGGCGAGCAGACCAACGACTTTTTCGAGGCGCAGGCACGCCAGCTCGAAACCTATCGGCAGGCTGGCGGCGCAGAGAAACGCGTCGCGCTCGGGCGCGTCATCGTTCCGCTCGATGGCGCCAACGCCAGCACCCGGCGCCGCTATCTCGACTACGCCGCCAGCCGGCATGAGCGCACGCTGACACCACAGGGCGAGCGGCGCACGCTGTTTGCCAGCGATCTCGTCGGTACGTCCGAGCAGATCCTCGAACGGCTGTTGGCCGATCCGATCCTGCCGCATGTGCGCGAACTCAGGCTCGAACTGCCCTACGAATTCGAACACGACGAGTATCGCCAGATCCTCGATGATGTCTTTACGCGCATCGCACCGGAGCTTGGCTGGTCGCCGACGAAGGGCGAGGCCGCTCGAACGCTGTCAGCGAACCCGGCGGCGGCTTAGGCCGCTGCCTACAATCCCAGATCCAAAACCCATGAGGCAGATCTGACAGTGACAAAAAGCATCGACTACTTCTTCTCGATCGGCTCGCCCTGGTCGTTCATCGGGCTTGAAGCCTTTGCGGCTCTCGCACGCCGGCACGAAGCGGCAATCACGCCCTACATGGCCACGGTGGTCGAGGAAAACGGCGGCATCTTCTCGCGCAATCGGCCGCAGGCGCGACGAGCGTACGGCACGCGCGACCTGAAGCGCTGGAGCCGTGTGCGGGGCAGGGAACTTCTGCTCGACGGCCGTCCGCCGCTCGCCGATCCCACGCCTGCGTCACGGATGGTGATTGCCACGTATCTCGACGGCAAGGACTGGTTCGCCTTGACGGAGATTTTGCAGGAAGCCTTCTGGGTCCGAGCCGAGGACATCGGCCGGTCAGAGGTGCGCGAGGCAGTAGCAACGCGCGCAGGCTTCGATGGCAGTGCCTTGCTTGCGCGGGAAAGTGCCGCAGACGTTGTCGAGAAATGGGCGTCCGATCGGGAGCATACTCTCAAGAGCGGCGTCTTCGGGTTCCCGACGTTCGGCTATGACGGCGAGATTTATTGGGGCCAGGACAATCTGCCGTTTCTGGAGCAACACCTGCAAGGCGAGCGGCCTTAGGCATCGGCGGGCGCGGAGATCGAGCGCTCGCGGCACGCCGTCGGATCACTTTTCCAAGCCTGGTACGATCTTTGGGTCGAGGTTCCTTTAATCCACTGTTTAACTCGATAATTTTCAGGATGCTTGAAGCCGAGCAGTCGAATGAAACCTTTTCCGTTGTTTGCGCATTTCCTAGACAACGATGGCTTTTGATGAGGTGTGCCATGAGTGTCCTGCGGCAATATGAACGCCTGAGCGCGATCCGAGATGTCCTGCAAGGCAAGCTTGAGCTTTACGAAGCGCGGGATTGTTTCGGGATCGATGATTTCGAAGACGGAACAACGAACGAACTTCGAGACCGCATCGCAGAGCTTTCGGACGAGATTTCCAATCTCAACCGTCGGCGCGAACGGTACGAAACCTGGTGATTTCGATTGTGGCTGAAGGCTGAAACCAACGCCACGACAAGGCTGAAACCAACGCCACGACACAGGAAAGCCATGACCATCGAAATCAATTCGCGTATCGCCGGCCACCCGATCAACCCGCTCTTTCTCGAGCGTTGGTCGCCGCGCGCCTATGCCGGAGCGGAGATCTCCGAAGCCGAGCTGTTCGGCATCCTGGAGGCGGCGCGCTGGGCGCCGTCGGCCTATAACGCCCAGCCCTGGCATTTCATCTATGCCCGCAGAGGCACCGAGCATTGGGACAAACTGTTCGGCATTCTCAACGCATTCAATCAAAGCTGGGCCAAGGAGGCTTCCGCACTGATCTTCGTGCTGTCGAAAACGTCGCTGCTGCCTCCTGGCGCCAGCGAGGAAGTGCCTTCCTATACGCACTCGTTTGACACGGGGGCCGCATGGGGTGCGCTCGCGCTGCAGGCCGCCTATTCCGGTTGGCAGGCGCACGGTATGGCCGGCCTCGACTACGACAGGGCGCGGACCGAGCTTGGCGTGCCGTCCGATTACCGCGTTGAAGCCGCCGTGGCGATCGGCAGGATCGGCGACAAGGCGCAATTGCCCGAGGGGTTGCGGGAGCGCGAAGTGCCGAGCCCGCGGAAACCCCTGACGGAGATCGTGTCCGAGGGTCGTTTCGAGCGGTCTTGAACGCATTGCTCCGATGACTTTGCCGAGGGCGGGTCTCGCCCTCGGCCGCAATTCGGCTGACAGGTCACAATTGCCGTCTTACCTCAAAGTGGCTCTTCAATGGGTGTGTCATGGCCGGACGCGCCGTGCAGGGTCGCACCTGAAAACAGCTCGGAACCATAGGCCTGCTGCGCAACGATCGACGGAAAGCTCACGTCCCGGACGTCGAAGGACGGCATCAGGCTCATCATCGGAAGGATGCGCTCGAACACAGCACCGCCGAGCGGGGCGGCATTCCAGCCGGAGGTGCGGAAGCCATAGGTTTCCGGCAACCCTTTGGGCTCGTCCAGAATGGTCAGGAGCAGATAGCGCGGATCGTCGGCCGGAACGACACCCATGAAGGACGTGAGATTGAGATCCTTGGCATAGCGTCCAGCGACGACCTTTTCGGCCGTGCCGGTCTTGCCGCCGATGAAATAACCTTTGACTTCGGCCTTTCGCGCCGATCCGGTTCTGGCATTGAGGCGGAGCAGAAAACGCATGGCCTCGCCGGTTTCCGGCTTGATGAGGTCGGCGGCCAGCACCCGCTCTTCGACATCAGAGCCTTTGATCAATGTCGGCCTGATCAGGCGCCCGCCGTTGACGAGGGCCGCAACCGCAATGCTCGCCTGCAGCGGCGTCACGGCAATGCCGTGGCCGTAGGATGCGGTTGCCGTATCGATCTCGCGCCAGGAGCGCGGCAGTTGCGGATGCGCGCTCTCCGGCAACTCGGTCGTCAGTCGCGACATCTGTCCGAAACGAGAGAGAAAGGCGCGGAAGTTCTCAGGGCCGAGCGCGATCGCCATCTTGGCCATCGCGATGTTGGAGGAATAGATGAAGGCTTCCGGCAGGCTGAGCGGCCGGTATTTCCCGCGATAATCGCGGATGCGGAACCGGCCGAAGGCCAGCGGCCTGCTGGCATCGATGACGGAGCGGATGTTGAACTGCCCGGAATCGAGCGCCATGGCCGTCGTCAGGGCCTTGAAGGTGGAGCCCATCTCGAAGGTGGCGGCGGCAATGCGGTTGATACGATCAGGCTTCAGCGCATCGGCGGGGGTGTTGGGGTCGAAATCCGGCGCGGAGGCAAGCGCCAGCACTTCACCATTGGTGATATCGAGCACCAATCCGGCACCGGCCTTTGCCCCGAATTTCTCGATCGCCTTGGCAAGCTCGATCTGCAGCGCGTGCTGGATTCGGATGTCGAGCGTCAGCGTGACGGGCTGCAGGTTCTGATGGGAGAGGTCCATGCCGGTCTGGCGCAACACGTCCAGGCCCTGGCTCTCGATCCATTTTTCGATGCCGGCAATGCCGATATTGTCGATATCGACAGTGCCGAGCACGTGGGCGGCAAGCGAACCATTGGGGTAGACACGCCGCTTTTCCCGCTGGAAGCCGACGGCCGGAATGCCCGCGTCCCAGAGCGCCTGCTCCTCAGCCGGTGTCACCTGACGCTTGATCCACGCGAAGGGCGCCTTGCTTTTCAGCCGCTGGTGCAGTTCGCGAGCATCGAGATCGGGGAAGATGGCCGTCAGCTTTTCCACCGCCTCGTCGACGTCGACGATGAAGCGGGGCTCGGCATAGACACCGGAGCTTGGCACATCGATCGCCAGCAGATTGCCGTTGCGATCCAGGATCGAAGGGCGACCGACCGAGGGGCGCTTCGGCACATAGCCGGTGGTCTCGATTTCGGCCGTGCCGAGCTGGATCAGTCGCCCGAACATCGTCAGGAACACGACGATAAACACGGCTATCAGAAAGAGGATGCGCTTGCGGCGATCCGCGCGCGATTGAAGCCGTTGCACCATATCAGTAGAGCCCGCCGGTATTGCTGAGCAGCTTCTGCCGCAATTCAGGTGTTAGGCCCTGGTCGGCGCCGTTGGCCGGCAACTCGGCCATCTCCTTGTCGTCGATGACGGCGCAACCGCCGTCGCAGGGGCCGGTTCCCGGCTTGAAGGCTTCGAGGATGGCGCCTTGCGCGCCGTCCTGCGCGGGCCGCCCCGTCTTTCTGTCGACTGTCTGGAAGGACATGCCGGGCGGCGGATGAAAATCGGCCGCCGGTTTTCCCTGAAGTGCCACCTTCATGAAGTCGATGAAGATCGGTGCGGCGAGACCGCCACCGGTTTCGCCGTAACCCATCGGCTTCGGCGTGTCGTAGCCGAGGAAGACGCCGGTGACGATATTGGGGGTGAAACCCACGAACCAGACGTCCTTCTCGTCGTTGGTCGTTCCGGTCTTGCCGGCGATCGGGACACCCAGCGTGGCGACATTTCTGGCGGTGCCTCTTTCCACCACGCCACGCATCATCGAAGTGATCTGATAGGCCGTCATCGGGTCGAGCACATAGTCCCTGATGTCGACGAGATCAGGCTCTTCCTGGTTTTCCCAGGCAAGCGCATTGCAGTCCGCGCACTGGCGGCTGTCTTGCCGGTAGATCGTCCGGCCATATCGATCCTGAATACGGTCGATCATCGACGGGGTTATGGCCTTGCCGCCATTGGCGATGACGGCATAGGCGGAAACGAGCCGCAGCAACGTCGTTTCGCCGGCGCCCAGCGCCATCGGTAGGTAGGTGCGAAGCTCGTCGTAAATGCCGAAGCGCTTGCCGTAGTCGGCGACAAGGTCCATGCCAAGATGGCGAGCAAGGCGCACGGTCATCAGGTTGCGGCTGTTTTCCAGCCCCGTTCGCAGGGTCGAAGGACCGCTGAAGCGCCCATCATAGTTTTTCGGCCGCCATGTCTTGCCGGTGCCATCAGGGATGGCGATCGGCGCGTCCATGACGAGCGTGGTCGGCGCATAGCCGGTATCGAGTGCCGCGGCGTAGACGAACGGCTTGAACGACGAGCCGGGCTGGCGGTAAGCCTGGGTCGCGCGATTGAATTCGGATTGCGCGTAGGAAAAGCCGCCGGCGACCGCGAGCACCCGACCAGTGTTCGGGTCCATCGAGACCAGCGCTCCCTGCACCTGCGGCGGCTGGCGCAGGACATAGCCAGTCTCCTGCTTTTCGACATAGACGACGTCGCCCGGCTGCAACACGCCGTTGAGGGATGAGGCACAACGACGCTTGCCTTCGGCGAGCCGGCACAGAGCCCAGGCTGTGTCATCGCGGTCGATCATGGCCGTGTCTGCGGCCGCCGTCGCCGTTTCTGGTCCTGACGGTCTGAGGCCGAGTTCGGCCTTGTCGTTGCTTGCGGAGAGGACGACTGCGAGCTGCCATTCCGGAACGTCCGAGAGCGGCTGACGTTTGGCGAGCGCCTGCTGCCACCCTTCAAGCGAAGGCAGGCGGGTGATCGGCCCCCGGTACCCCTTTGCCTGGTCGTAGCCAACCAGTCCCTTTCGCAACGCCCGCATGGCCGCTTGCTGCAGCCGCGGATCGAGTGTCGTGCGAACCGAGAGCCCGGCAGTGTAAAGCGCTGCCTCGCCATAGCGGGTGCCTAACTGGCGGCGCACCTCCTCGGTGAAGTAGTCCGCCTTGTCGGTGGATGTCTCCTGTCGTTTCGGCCTGATGCTGAGGGGCGAGGCGGTGGCTGCGGCTGCAACCTCTCTGTCGATGACGCCGTTGCGGCGCATCTGCTCGATGACCCAGTCGCGCCGGGTGACGGCTCGGTCCGGATGGCGATACGGGTCATAATTGTTCGGCGCTTTTGGTAGGGCGGCGAGATAGGCCGCTTCGGCCACCGTCAGTTGATCGACCGGCTTGTCGAAATAGGTAAGCGCTGCCTGCGCGATGCCATAGGCGCCGAGACCGAGATAGATGTCGTTGAGATAAAGTTCCAGGATCCGGTCCTTGGAATAGGTCTGGTCGATGCGGATCGAAAGGATCGCTTCGCGCAGCTTGCGCTCGACCGTTCGATCGGAGGACAGGAGAAAATTCTTGGCGATCTGCTGCGTGATCGTCGATCCGCCAATCATGCGCCGGCCCGAGCCGTAGTTGGCGACATTCGACCAGAGCGCGGTGGCAAGACTCGTCAGGTCAATGCCCGGATGAAGGTAGAAGTTCTTGTCTTCGGCCGAAAGGAAAGCCTGCTTGACCCGGGCGGGAATGGCGCCGATCGGCAGGAACAGACGGCGTTCCCGGGCATATTGCGCAATCATGGCGCCGTCGCCGGCGTAAAGCCGGGTCGTGACCGCCGGCTCCCAGTTCGCCAGCGCCCGATGATCCGGCAGGTCTCGCGTCAGGGCCGCGGCGCAGAATGCCAGCCCGACGCCGAGAAGCGTTGCCAGATTGATCAGGGTTGCGAGCAGGTTTGCAATGAACTTCATGGCGGATGTCGGGGCTTTCGAATTTCGAAGGACATGGCTTCGCCATCCGATCCAAGGGAGCGGCTGACGCGCATCAGTTTGTGGCGTGAAGGCGGTGCGGGGCGGCGGATCGGGCCTAGAAGCCCGATGTTTCGCCTATCCCGTCGCGGCCGGTTCGTCGCCTCAGTCTCACCACCAAGGGCTGTGACATGCCGCCTGGGTCCGCTGCTGCGGCCGGAGCGGATGTGACGGTGCGAAACGTGTTGGGCGCGTGCCTATGGGGCGTTCAGTTGAGACGACACATGGTTGGGTCCTCCACGGGGAAGTATGTCTGAGGGGCCGGATCCTCGATATGTTGGCAGTCTCGTCCTGGCGAAACAGGGTGCCGACGTGAGTTCACCGTAAAGAGGTTGCACCGCAGCGGCAAACCACGTTTATTTGCAGGACCCATTAGCTGAATTAGGGCATCCATGGTCAGGCCATATCTCCCCCTCAATGCGCTGCGGGCCTTTGAGGCGTCCGCGCGACATCTGAGTTTTACCCGCGCGGCGATCGAACTGTGCGTGACGCAGGCGGCGGTCAGCCACCAGGTGAAGCTGCTGGAAAGCCGTCTCAACGTGACGCTGTTCAAGCGGCTGCCGCGCGGTCTGATGATCACCGCCGAGGGCGAGGCGTTGCTGCCGGTACTCCAGGATTCCTTCGATCGCATGGCCGATATGCTCGAACGGTTCGAGGGCGGCCATCTGCGGGAGGTGCTGATGATCGGCGCAGTCGGCACCTTTGCCGTCGGCTGGCTGCTGCCACGCCTTGCGGATTTTCAGGAAAAATATCCCTTCATCGATGTCCGGTTGTCGACGAACAACAATCGTGTCGACATGGCCGCCGAGGGGCTCGACTACGCCATTCGCTTCGGCAGCGGTTCCTGGCACAACATCGAGGCGACGCGGCTGTTCGAGGCGCCGCTTTCGGTGCTGTGCGTACCTGAGATTGCCGATACGCTGCGCCGTCCCGCCGATCTTCTGGGCCAGACGCTGCTCAGGTCCTATCGGGCGGACGAATGGGTGAACTGGTTTGCCGCTGCCGGCATCACCTATCCGGCGCCGCTGCTCAAGGGCGTCGTCTTCGATTCGTCGCTCGCCATGATGGAGGCAGCCGCCCAGGGCATCGGTGTGGCGCTTGCGCCGCCTTTGATGTTTTCCCGACTGCTGTCGAACGGCACAGTGCGGCAGCCCTTCGACGTCTATACCTCGATGGGGAGCTACTGGCTGACGCGGCTGCGGTCGCGCGCGCCGACACTGGCGATGTCCGCCTTCCACGATTGGCTGATGGCGGCGAAGGAGGATAGCGCCGCCCGATTGCATGAGCCGGAGGCGAGCAACTCGGCATAGGCTGCAATGCGTTGGCGGGGGAGTGCCGTCAGCGAAAGGGGATCTGCTGGGAGCAACTCGATACTGAAGGTCAACCTGCGACCGGTGTGCCGAGCTATTCGCCGTAGCTGACGATCCATTCCGGCGGCTCTCGTTCCAGGCTGCCGTCAACGCGCACGTTTCTGTCCTTCGCCCAGCGGTAACCCCACATCGGACCGAATTTCGTCGCGTAGGACAGCGGTCGCCGATAGGCGGCGTCGGCCTGCGCCTTTTCGAGCGTTGTGAAACTGTAGCCGCTCTCTTCGAACAGCGACAGGATCCCCTTCATCGCGTCGGCATTCAGCCGGTTGACATGCAAGAGCATGATTGCCGGCGGCTCGTAGCCAAGGACCTGCTCGTTGAGACCGGCGTAATAGGCGATCTGCTGTTGGGTGTGCATCAGATAGGCCGTCCTGATGCGGTGGGCGGCTTCCGTGTCGTTTTCGGCAAGCGCGCGCTCATAGGCGCGGTCGAAGACGTAATCGGAGGTATCGATGGTCGAGGCGGCGATCGTGTAGTCAAGCTTCGCCGCAAGCGCCGCGATCGCCTTCTGCTTTTCCGTTGTGTCGCCGGTGTGATTGTAGGGAAACCGTAGGAAACGCAGCTGCTTGCCCGCCGCCTTTAGCGTTCGCCTCGTCGTCTTCTCGCCATCGACGATCTCGCGCTCGATGCCGGCGATGTCGAGCGTGTTGGTGTCCGCGTGCGAGAAGGTATGGTTGCCGAGCGTCAGCCGCGGGCCGGTCCAATCCTTCAGGATATCTTTCGCAAACGGACCGATCGCGCGAACCTTGCTTTCCACGACAAAGCCGATAGCCGGCGCCTTGTGATCCCTGAGGGCGGCAAGAATGCGGGCATTCGCATCCTGGATGCTTTGAGGCGAAGGTTGATCTGTTCCGTCGGTGCCGGCATTGGCGTGGGGAAGATCATCGAATGTGATGGCGACGGATTTCTCCCGGGCGGTGCCGCTGGTTTCGGCATGGGCGTCGACCAGGAAGAAAACAAGCGCGAGCCAAGGCGTGAAGGCAAGCAGCATGAGGCGCCCGATCGCGCGGGCCCTTCGAACGCCTAGCCCTAACACTGCGTGCCGCAGGCGCCATGAAGCCTGGTTTCCATCATCATCGTCCCTCTTCTGCTAATCGAAATGAGATCGACCCTCGTACGCAAGGGTTGCATGAGCATTGCGTGGTCGGGATTTCCGGGCCAAGTGCCTGTGGCTGCTGGCCCCGACTGTCCAGGTTCATCGAAATGCAAATTATTCTAATGGCTGCCGCAAATTATCGTCGTTTGCCGACCCCGCCACGGCTCCTTAGGCAGGACGCGTCCGAGGTTCATGGAAACCAAATTCGAGATGCGGAGGCTTGTATGAGAAAGATGATGCGACGCGCGCTGGCGACGGTGGTCGCCACGGTATGCCTGGCGAGTGCGGCAATGGCTGATAACGCCGAATGGTCGCAGCCGACAAAGCCATTCCGCGTCGTCGGCAACATCTATTACGTCGGGACCAAGGGGCTGGCGGCCTACCTCATCACCTCAGGCAAGCAGGCCATTCTGCTCGACGGCACGTTGAAGAGCACCGCATCCCTTGTCGAGGACAATATCGCAGCACTCGGTTTCAAACGCTCCGACATCAAGATCATCGTCACGAGCCATGCGCATTACGATCATGTCGCTGGCGTTGCACAAATCAAGCGTGACAGCGGCGCCAAGCTCTATGCGATCGCGGCGGATCGCTGGGCACTGGAAAACGGCCTGCATGATGGTGAGACCACCTATAAGCGTGGAACCTTTCCGGCGGTGAAGGTCGATCATGTGCTTGACGACGGCGAAGTCGTGACGCTCGGAGACGTCAGCATGAAGGCGACGCTGACGCCCGGCCACACGCCGGGCTGCACCACCTGGTCAACGTCGGTGAGCGAGGCCGGGCGTGCGCTCAAGGTGGTCTTTCCCTGCAGCGTCACCGTCGCCGGCAACAAGCTCTTCGGCAACAAGCGCTATCCCGGGATCGTTGCCGACTTCGAGACCAGCTTCGACCGGCTGGGAGGCATGACGGCGGATGTGGTCCTGCCCGCTCATCCCGATATCGCCGACATTCTCGGCCGCGCCGCGCGGCGGGATGCGGGCGAGGAGGATGCCTTCGTCGATCCGGCCTTGCTGGGCCAAATCGTCGAAAAGTCCCGTGCCGCCTTCAAGAAAGAGCTTGCACGGCAGAAGGCGAAAAAATGAGAGAAGGGGCCGCGCTTGGCGTGGCCCTTTACCTACTCAGCCATGAGACCGTCGAACACTTCGAGCATGGCGTCGCTGATGGCCTTGCCGAGTGCTGTTGCAGCAGCGGTCAGTGCCGTATCGTCCACGTCGCGTGCCGCCATGGCGAAAGACGCGCCTTCGGTCACGACGATTTCCTGTGCGCGCTGGATTGCCCATAGGGCAAATTCGCTGCGGTCTGCGATTTCGACGGTGTCCATCGTAAGCTCCTGATCTGTTTGAGTGCAGCCTTATAGCCCTATCGGCCCTGCTGGGGATTGTCCGTGTGATCCTTTGGTGTGGAATCTCGAAAAAAAAATCATGCCACGCCGCAGTCTTTCACCCTCAGATCCGCTTGGTGCTCCAAAAGCAATCGCCGGGGACTTCCGTTGCGGCTTAAAGATGAGTATTGGAGGAAGGAATAAAGTAGCCAAGTCAGACCTTCCCGAAGACGGGCAACGCGATAATGACGTTTCAGCCGCGGATGCAGAACAAGATTGCCGGTTTCAAGATCCAGGGCGAGTTGCATCGCCGGGAATGGAACGGGATCATTGCCGATGTGTGGGATGTGGAATGCGACCCGCATGCCGGCGGCTACTACGTCTCGGATGATCCGCGGATGTTCATCGTTCTCGATGCGCGGGGTGGGAGCAGCTCCAACGTCAAGCTTTCCTCGCAGGCAAGCGGCGCCGTCCAGGGCTATCGGCAACAGGCGATCTCCTACATCCCCGCCGGCATCGAGATCTGGGCGGATGTGGTTGATGTCAAATACATCCGCCATCTCGATCTGCACTTCAACATCGACATCCTCAGCCGGCGACTGATGGAGGATCTCGACGCCCGGCAGTGCGAGGTGCCGCGGTTGATGTTCCAGGACGAGCGGTTTCTTCAGCTCGCCCGGCTGATCGCGGCCGAATGCCTTAATCCGCAACCCCTTCACGACCTCTACGGCGACGGACTGACGCTGGCGCTGTTCATCGACCTGATGAAGCTCAATCGCAGCAGCGCGCGCAAGCGCAGCCAGCTCGCGTCATGGCAGTTGCGTCGGGTGGTGGAGTACATCGAGGAAAACAGCGTTCGCAACATCCGGCTCGAGGAACTGGCTGGTCTCGCCGGGCTTTCGCAGTCCCATTTCAGCCATGCCTTCAAGGCATCGACGGGCGTGGCGCCGCACCAGTGGCAGACAAACGCCCGGATCGAGCGGGCCAAGCATCTGCTTTTAAAGAATGAAGCGTCGCTGACCGCGATCGCTGCCGAAACCGGTTTTTCGGATCAGGCACATTTCACCCGCGTCTTCCGCAAGGCAGTCGGAACGACGCCGGCTCTTTGGAAAAGAAGCCGTCTCGCCTGAGCAAATGCCTTCAGCCTTGAACAGTTGCCCGCACACATTTGCCCAAGGGCGTTCAACTTTCAGGGTTCGAAACAAGCCCCGTCCTAATAGTTGAGATAAACGGTCATCTTATCAGCAGTCAGAAAGTCGGGCCGCACGTCGTGGGGATGGCGGGTCCGGCATCAAAGGGCGACGATACGATGCAGCGTGATGGTGAAAGTGTGCGTTTGAGAAAATTCCTTGCGAGTGGCGTTGCCGGTATCGCCTTGCTCGTGTCGACGGCGGCGGTCGCCCAGGACGGTATCGCCACGAAACTCGAAAAGATCGAGGTGCAGGCACAGGGCTTACGCGACGAGGCCACCGGCCCCGTTGACGGTTACGTCGCCAAGGCGACGACGACGGGCTCGAAGTCGGCCACGCCGATCAGCGAAATTCCCCAATCCGTCTCCGTCATCGGTCGCGATGAGCTCGACGACCGCGGCGTGGTCAACAAAGTCGATGAGGCTTTGCGTTACACGCCGGGTGTGACGACGGAGCCTTTCGGTACCGATGCAGATACGGATTGGTACTACATCCGCGGCTTCGACGCGACGCAGACCGGCGTGTTCCTCGATGGTCTGACGCTTTTCAGCTTTGGTTTCGGCGGCTTCCAGGTCGACCCCTTCATGCTTGAGCGGGTCGAAGTGCTGAAGGGGCCCGCCTCGGCGCTCTACGGCGGCGCCAACGCAGGCGGTATCATCAGCCTGATCAGCAAGCGGCCATTCGATGAACCGCTCTATTATACCGAGATCGGCATCAACAACTTTGGCAATGCCTTCACCGGCTTCGATGTCAACGACAAGCTGACGGACGATGGCACCATCCGGTATCGCGTCACCGGCAAGATGTCGGGCGGCGATACCTACACCGATTTCTCCAACGATCTGCGCGGCTTCGTCCTGCCGCAGATCACCTACGCGCCTGATGATGCGACAAGCCTGACGGTCTACGGTGTTCTACAGGGCCTCGACCAGGTGCACGTCGGCAACGGCTTCCTGCCTTATGTCGGCACGGTCGTCGATGCACCCTTCGGTAAGATCGACCGCGATGCATTTTATGGTGAGCCGGATCTGGATACGGGCACCTATGTCCAGCAGATGATCGGCTATGAATTCACGCACGAGTTTGAAGGCGGTTGGCAGTTTAGCCAGAACCTGCGGTACGGCCATCTCTACAAGCATGAGAACGGCCCATATACCTTCGGTTACTACGATCCGAGCCTGCCCTTCCCGTCGTCGACAGTGCCGGCCACCCCCGACAATCTCCTTTATCGTCTGGGGTTTGAGGCGACATCGAAGGTCGATACCTTCGCCGTCGACAACCGTGTCGAAGGAGAATTCGAAACCGGGGCACTGGATCATACGCTGCTCGTTGGCCTGGACTACAAGTACTACCGGCTGGACCATGTGCAGGCTTCGTCGGCCGCTACACCCATCAGCGCAACGGATCCGATCTATGGTGCGCCGCAGCCCGCAAACGCCACCTATATCAATCAGGTGGTGGCGCAGCAGCAGCTGGGCGTTTATGCGCAGGATCAGATCAGGTTCGGTCAGGGCTGGCTCGTCACGCTCAATGGTCGCTACGATTACGTGGACACCAACACCAAAAACGGCCCGACCTTCTGGGCTCCGACGCAAAATAACGCCTTCAGCTACAACGAAGGCGCTTTCAGCGGCCGCGCTGGCCTTGCCTATGAGTTCGACAATGGCCTGACCCCATATGTCAGCGTCGCGACCTTCTTCAACCCGATCGTCGCGGTGACAGCAACAGGCAATACCAAGCCGCAGGAAGGTGAACAGTTCGAAGTCGGGGTCAAATACGAGCCGACGTTATTCGACGGCGTGTTGACGGCATCACTCTATCAGTTGACCAAGCGCAATGCTCTCGTGACCGACCCGTTGACGAGCATTTCCACCCAGACGGGTGAGGTGCGTTCCCGCGGCATCGAGTTTGAGGGCAAGGCCAATATCAACGAAGATTGGAAGCTGATCGCCGGTCTTGATTTCATGGATCTCGAGGTGACCGAAGACGCGAACACGGCGTTGGTGGGAAAGACGCCGTACCTTGTTCCCAACGCTCAGGCGTCGCTGTGGCTCGACTATACCGTGCCTTCAGGAGCGCTCGAGGGGGTCAGCCTTGGCGCCGGCGTCAGATACCAGGGGGAATCCTGGGCGGATGCGGAGAACACGCGCAAAGTGCCCTCGGCCGCATTGGTCGATGCGGCAATTCGCTACGAGAAGGACGATTGGGCGGCATCGCTCAACGTCTCCAATCTCTTCGACAAGGAATATGTGAAGGGGTGCCAGGGGCTTTCGGTGTGCGGCTACGGCGAAAGCCGCACGCTGACCCTGAAGCTCAGCAAGAAATGGTAACGACGGCATCACCGCTTTAGTTTGTATGTAAACGACGTCGGCCGGCGGCAGCCGGTCCCGACGTCGTTTACATTCTGGCAAATGCGTCGCTCGCTGCGCTTTCCAATGTCGGCTATTCCGTCGCCATCGGCTATAGATCATCCCATGAGAATCAATGCGATTACAAACTGGGCCTACGGGGTCACGGTCCTTTTGACCGGACTTTCCGGTGTAGCGTTCATCCTGTCGACGAACAGCGCGATCGAGGAGCGGCAGGCGGCCGAGCAGCATCTTGTGCTCGACACGCTTGGCGAAGATCTTGCGCTCGGCGCTGAGGAACGGAGCGATGCTGCCCGTCTGTACGTGATGCGCGGCGACCTGCGCCATCTCGAACGCTTCCATGGCAGGGAAGAGGAAGAGCGCGCTCACGAGGCGGCGATCAAGAACGTGCGGGAGGTTGGGGCGTCACCGGCCGAGTTGGCGGCACTTCAGGAGGTCGAGCGCGAGGTAGAGGCCCTCGACAAGATCGAGGTTTCGGCGATCGCCGCCTACCAGGAGGGCGACCAGGCAAAAGCGCAACAAATGCTCTTCGGTCCGGAGCACGACCGTCTGCAGACGGCGTTGCTTGAAACGGTGGTCCGCTTCCGCGAACTGACCAAGGCCAGAACCGGCGCGGCACTGGAGCAGGCAAAGGAGCGAAGCGACTGGTTCGCCATCGCCGCCAAGACGATGCTCGCCATGACTGCGGCGCTCTTCCTCGGTGTCCTTTATTTCGTGCTCAAGCGGCGCGTGGCCATGCCGCTGGTGCGCATGACGGGCATCGTGACGCGGCTTGCCAAGCAGGATTACGACGTGGAAGTTCCGCTCGACCGCCGCCGCGACGAGATCGGCGAGATGAACGAGGCGATCCATATCTTTCGCACCAACGGGCTGGAGCGGGACCGGCTCGATGCAGAGCGCCGACTGGATCAGCAGACCAAGGACCTCATCCTGCAAATGATGCATCGGCTGCAGGCGTGCCAGATCCAGGAAGAACTGGCCGAGGTCGTAGCCCGGTTCGCACCGCAGATCTTCCCCAACCTTGCCGGTCATCTCTATGTGCTGAACGATAACCGCACGTCGCTGACGCGTGTCGGCACCTGGCTCGACCCGCAACATTCGGCCGATACTTTCCCTTCCAGTGCCTGCTGGGGGCTTCGCCGCGGCCGGCCGCATGTCAGCAATGGCGGGCAGGGCGATATTGCCTGCCAGCATCGGGACGGGAGCGATGTCGCTGGACTGTGCGTGCCGCTGACCGCTCAGGGCGATACGATCGGTCTGCTCTATTTCGAGGAACGCTCGCCCGAGCAGCCGGCCGTCGAGACGTCGCGGCTTTATCTCGAGCTGATCGCGGAAAATATCGGCCTGGCTGTGGCCAACCTACAGCTGCGAGAAAAACTGACCAACCTGGCGGTCCGCGACGCATTGACGGGGCTGCTCAACCGGCGCTGCCTCGACGAAGCCCTGAACAAGCAATTGCGGGAGCGGGCCGGACGGCCGCTCGTTTGCCTCATGATCGACATTGATCACTTCAAACGCTTCAACGACGAGTTCGGCCACGACGCCGGCGATGTGGTGATGCAGTATGTTGCCCAGATCATGCTCGACGCGGCCGGCGAGCTGGGCGCGACCTATCGTTTCGGTGGCGAGGAGTTCACGATGCTGCTGCCCGAAATGAGCGAGGCGGCGGGCTTTGAATTCGCCGAGCGCCTGCGCGACATGATCGGCACGACGCCGCTTTCTCACCGCGGACGCATCCTCGGCTCCGTGTCCGTGTCGATCGGTATTGCCTCGTCGCCACGCGAAGGCACGGTCGCGACGCTTCTGACGCGGGCCGATGCCGCCTTGCTCGACGCCAAGGCGCGGGGGCGGAACATGACGGTTTGCTCGTCAGGGCTGGTCGTCATCTAGCACTCTTCTGGAATAGCGCGTTTCCGGTTTGGACGGCTGCGGCATGATAGCGCGCGCAGCCGGGCCCGCTCGAGCCAACGTCGGACCGTCGCCGTTCAGATCCAGACGGTTCGGCCCTCGCCTTCGCAGCCGAGTGCGCGCAGAATGCTGAGCGGAATGCCGATCATGGTTTCATGGCCGGTCGAAAGCAGGAACGAGGCCGTTTGCGGTTCGCGGTAGGCGAGGATCTCCTCGCGGGACGCCTTGGTATAGATGCCGCGCAGGGCGCGCACGCAGCCGCTATGGGTCACCACCACGTGTGTATTCTCGTGGTCGAGGGTGGCGAGCCAGGCGAGCAGGCGGCCGTCGAGCGTGGTGCGGCTTTCGCCGCCGGGCATGGCGTAATCCCACGGTTCGGCGCTATGCGCCTCATATTCGTGCGCGAGATCCCTCTCGATCTCATCGTGCGCGCGCCCTTCCCAGGAGCCGTAGGCCCTTTCCACCAGTGCCTCGTCATGGGTGAATTGCTCGAAGGGAACAGACCATGTGTCGGCAAGGATCGACGCCGTCTGGCGCGCGCGCCCAAGCGGGCTAACCCAGAATTTGAGTTTCGTCTCGCCGGCAATTCTTTCCGCCAGCCGCAGCCCGACGGCGAGCGCCTGCCGGACACCGTTTGCCGTCAACGGCGTGTCCTTTCGGCCTTGCAGCCGACCGGCGACATTCCATTGGGTTTCGCCGTGGCGGATGAGGATGATGTTTGGCAAATGGGAGGTCATGACATGCTCGAAGTTCGACGGCGCGGCGCACCGACATGAAAAAAAGAAAGAAGGACACCCGCCGACCGACGGCCGGCGGGTGCCTGGTTGCTTACTCGGCAAGCCAAAGCGCCGAGGACGGCTTGAGGCCGAGTGTCGTCGTGGCTCCGGTCTCTAGCAGAGAGCCGCCGGAATGGAACGGTGCGTCGATCAGCACCGTGGCCGTTCCGACCTGCACGCCGTAGCGGACGGTGGCGCCCAGGAATTCGCGATGCGCGATCGTGCCGGTCAAGGCGACGGCACCCGGCTCCAGCGTGCCGAGCGTCGCATATTGCGGCCGGAAGACGAGCTTGGCGCCCGCCGGTACCGACGCCCCTGCCGGGATCGGGATCGAGCCGGCGCCTGCAACCTCGAACGTGCGCTGCGTGCCGGAACCCGAGACGGTGCCGTCAAGGATGTTGGCGGTGCCGAGGAAGTTGGCGACGAACAGGTTGGCGGGCTTCTCATAGAGGCCCATCGGCGTTCCCACCTGCTGGATGCGCCCTTCATTGAAGACGGCGATACGGTCGCAGACGGTGTTGGCCTCCTCCTGATCGTGGGTGACGAAGATCGTCGTCAACTTCAGCCGCTGCTGCAGGTCGCGCAGCTCCCGCCGGACTTCGACGCGCATCTTGGCGTCGAGGTTGGAGAGCGGCTCGTCGAGCAGAAGCACCTTCGGTTCGATTGCGATGGTGCGGGCAAGTGCGACGCGCTGCTGCTGTCCGCCGGAGAGCTGCGACGGGCGGCGATCGGCGAGATGTTTCAGCCCGACGAGTTCGAGTGCCGCCTGGACCCGGCGTTCGACCTCCGCGCGCGGCAGGCGACGCTCTTCCAGGCCGAAGGCAACATTGGCGGCCACCGTCATATGCGGCCAGAGCGCGTAGGACTGGAAGACCATGCCGATGTCCCGCTTCCACGGCGGCATGTCGAGCACGTCCTGGCCGCCGATGACGACCTTGCCCTGCCGGGCATTGTTGAAGCCGGCGATCAGCCTGAGAAGCGTGGTCTTGCCGCAGCCGGACGGGCCGAGAAAGGCGAAGAACTCGCCCGGTTGGATCTCCAGGTTGATATCCTTCAGCACGTGGAGCGCGCCGTAGTAGAGATTGACGTCGCTGATGCTGATCGCCTTGGCGGGGCTAACCGCGAGCGCTGCGCTGTTGATGTTGACAGTCATAGTGTTCCTCCCGAGTTTCTATTTCGTCATGCCGAGCGCCTTCTGGCGCCGCTCGATGACGTAGTGCGAGAGCAGGGTGCAGAGTGCGACCATGATGACGGCGATGACGCCGAGGGCTGCACCCGGGCCACGACCCGCCGGCGATTGCATGAAGACGTAGAGCCCGTAGGCGATCGGTGCGTCCGAGTTGCTCTGGATCAGCATCAGGGTTGCCGACAGTTCGACGGCGGCCGTCGAAAAGCTGGTGACGAAGCCGGCGAGCAGACCACCCGTCATCAAAGGCAGGACAATGCGCCGGATCGTTCGCTGCTTGGTGGCGCCGAGGTTTTCGGCGGCCTCCTCCAGCGATTCCGACACCTGCTGCAATGCGGCGTAGCAGGCTCTGAGCGCGTAGGGCAGACGACGGATGGCGAGTGCCAGCACCACCATGACCCAGAGCGTCGCAAGCGGCGTACCATCCGGCAGCGTGATGCCGTAGAAGGTGCGGAGGTAGCCGATGCCGAGCACGACGCCGGGGATGGCGAGTGCGGCGGTTGCCGCCCAGTCGAGCCAGCGACGGCCGACGACCTTGGTTCGCAGCACGAGATAGGCGATGGCGCCACCGATGACCACGTCGATCAGGCCGGCGAGGCTGGCGTAGATCAGCGTGTTCTTGATGTAGAGCGAGCTTTCGCCGAAGACGCGGCCGTAGTGCGCGACCGTATAGGCGTCCGGCAACGCGCTGAACGACCACACGGTTGCAAGCGACAGCAGAAGCAAGCCGATATGCGGCGACAGCACGAGCAGCAGGATCAGGCCGACGACGCCATAGGCTATGACGCTCTCACCGCGGCTCAGCTTGCGACGGGAAAGACCACCGCCGCCGCGCTGCGTCGTCGAATAGTCCTTGCCGCGCATAGCGATCGCTGACAGCCACATGGCGAAGATCGAGACGGTGATGAGGATGACCGAGATGACATAGCCCATCGGATCGGTGAGGCCGACCGAAGTGACGCGGAGGTAAGCCTGGGGCGCCAGCATGTCCTTGACGTTGAGAAGCAGCGGCGTTGCCAGGTCGTCGAAGACCTTGACGAAGACCAGCGAAGCGCCGGCGAGATAGCCGGGCATTGCCAGCGGGAAGACGACGCGGCGGAACAGCCGGAAGCCGGACGAGCCGAGGTTCTGGGCTGCTTCTTCCATCGAGCGGTCGATGTTGCGCAGGCTGGTCGACAGATTGATGAGGATGAAGGGGAAATAGTGCAGCGACTGCACGAAGATGACGCCGTTCAGGCCTTCCATGAAGGGAATGCGGATGCCGAACCAGTCATTCAGGATGAGGTTGACGGTGCCGTTGCGGCCGAACAGCAGCTGCATGGCGACCGCACCGACGAATGGCGGCATGATCAGCGGCACGAAGCCGAGCGTCTGGATGATCAGCGAGCCGCGGAAGTCGAAGCGCGTGGTCAAAACCGCGAGCGGCAGCGCGATGGCGCTTGCCCAGACCACCGACATGCCGGAGACGTAGACGGAGTTGAAGAACGACCGCCGGAACAGATCGGTGTTGAAGAAGTCGACAAAGTTGACGATCGTCAACGCGCCGGTGCCCTTTTCGGTGAAGGCGGTGTAGATCACCGTACCGGCCGGGATGACCAGGAAGATGGCGAGGAAAAGCGCGATCAGCGAGATGGCAAAGATCTGTCCGGGCTTGGCCGAAACGCGTCTTATGGGAATGGATTGAACGAGCGCCATGGGGCAGACTCCGGATTTTGGTCGACAAGCCTGACGCGCTTGCGGCGCCCCTGCGCCTCTGGATCGCTGGGGTCGCAGCAACGCTGTCGGCTGCTGCGCGGTTGCTTCAGGATCGGTTCGGATCACTGAGAGCCGACCGGCAGGCGCGTCAGGCTTGGCGAAGGCATGGTTTTCGGGGATGGCCGCCCGCCGGGGCAGGCGGCTTTTTAAGCCGGCGTCAGTCGACGAGAGCCAGCGCTTCCTCGGCCTTGGCCTTGGCGGCGGCGTACTTCTCGGTCGCAAAGGCGGCCCATTTCTGCTCGAGTTCCGCCTGGCGGGCGGTCTTTTCCTCGCCGCCGGTGAAGGCGTCGCGAATCTGCTGGCTGGCAGCTTCGTCGGCAGTGATCGGCATGGCCGCGATCAGCGCGTGGGCTTCCGTCAGCAAAGCGCGTGCGGGAGCCTGTTCGTTGGCGGCAACTGCGTTTTCGGCTTCGTGGATCGCCTTGGTGGCGCCCTTGATGTTGTCGAGCTGGAACGAGATCAGCTGATCGTAGAGCGTGTCGACGACGTCGGTGCGCTTCTTCGAAACGTCGGAATCGAACGTGATCATCGACTGGAAGCGCGGATCCTTGTAGGGATTCGGGAAGCCTTCCGGTGCCTTTTCGTAGAGGGCCGGGTTGATCGGCAGACGACGGATCGCCGGTTCGAGCAGAACGGCCTGGCCCTTTTCCGAAAGCAGGTAGTTGACGAAGGCTTCAGCACCGGCCTGGTTCGGCGCATTGGCAACGATGCCGATATTGGCCGGAACGACCGTCGTGACCGACGGGTAGGCGAAGCTGACAGGGAAGCCGCTTGCCTGTGCCGAGAAGGCGAAGAAGTCGATGACGATGCCGATGCCGGTCTGGCCGGAGTTGACCGCGTCAGGAACGCCGAACGAACGCTCGGTGACCTGCTGCAGGTTGCCGCCGATACCCTTCAGCGTCGCCCAGCCCTTGTCCCAGCCTTCGCCCTGCAGGATCGTCTCGATCGTCAGGTGGGTCGTGCCCGAACGCGAGGGCGCAGCAATCGCGATGTGATCGTGGTATTCGGGCTTGGTCAGGTCGCTCCACTCGACCGGCTTCGGCAGATCGTTGGCTTCGAGATAGCGATCGTTCGACATAATGCCGTAACCGGAGGCGGCAAAGCCGAAGTAATAGCCGTCCTTGTCGTTGACGGGGTAGGAGCCGACCTTTTCAGGAAGGCCGGTGACCGAAGGCGTGAACTTGGCGAGCAGCTCGCGGCTCTTGAGGCTGTCGAATGCGTCCGGGGCCGATGCCCAGAACAGGTCGACCTGGTTGTTCACCTTGGTTTCATCGATGTATTTGACGCCCGAGCTCGTGCTCTTGTTCTGGACGTCGAGGGTGAAGCCGGGGTTGGCCGCTTCGAAGCCCGCCTTGAACGGATCGGTCACATCCTTGGAAAACGACGTGACGATCGTGACTTTCCCGCCGTCCTGGGCGTAAACCGTCACGACGAAGGCAGCCGACATCAGCATCGCCGCAGCAATGGTCTTCAACATATAGGTATCTCCTCCCAATAGGGACACCGCTTGTTTGGTGTCCGATCTATTGAGAGCAAGCACCGTGCCAGATTGAAAACCGCCGGAAATCAGCAGTTCTTTGTCGGCTGATGGGTAAAAAAGGTAACAACCTCGCAAAAGGACGGGGTCAAACCGGTAACATCAGCCGGCTTCGCCATCGCCCTGGGCGGCAATATCGAATTTGCGCATCTTGAGGTAGAGCGTCTTGCGGGAGATGCCGAGCGCATCGGCCGTCGCGCCGACGCGGCCGTCGTGCCTGGCGAGGCTGTCGAGAAGGATGGCGCGCTCGAGGCGGTCCATCTGCACCTCCAACGTCTCGCCGCCTGCCGCTGCCCGGTCGATATCGGAGCGGTCTTCAAGCCCGAGCACGAAGCGCTCCGCGACGTTGCGCAGTTCGCGAACGTTGCCCGGCCATGACCTGCCATTGAGTTCGGCCAGAAGTTCGGCGCTCACCCGCGGCGGGGTGCGGCCCTGTCGTTTGGCGGCGAGGCCGAGGAAATGCTGGAACAAGAGGCCGACGTCGCCCTTGCGTTGCGCCAGTGACGGCAGCTCCACACGGGCGATGTCGAGGCGGTAGGCAAGGTCTTCACGGAAATCGCCCTTTTTGGCCGCCGCATGCAGATCCGCCTTGGTCGCCGCCACGACGCGCATGTCAACCGGCAGCTCGACGTTGGAGCCGAGCCGTTCGATGACGCGCTCCTGCAGTACGCGCAGCAGCCGCACCTGGGCGGCAAGCGGCATCGATTCGATCTCGTCGAGAAACAGCGTACCACCGTCGGCATACTCGATCTTGCCGATGCGCTTCTCGCGCGCACCGGTAAAGGCCCCGGCCTCATGGCCGAAGAGTTCGGATTCCAGCATGGTTTCGGGAATGGCGCCGCAATTGACGGCGACGAAACGCCCCTTGCGCCCGCTGAAATCGTGCAGCGCGCGCGCCGTCACTTCCTTGCCTGTGCCGGTATCGCCGATGATGAGCGCGTCGGTTGTCGCGGCCGCGATGCGCTTGAGTTTCTCCCGCAGCGCAACCATCGGTCCGGAATGTCCGATCAGGCGCGTTTCCCAACCGTCGTCGTCCACCGACAGCCGCAGCCGCCGGTTTTCGAGAAGCAGGCGGCGATGGTCGCGGGCGCGGCGTACGGTTTCGATGAGATGCATCGGATCGGCGGGCTTCTCCAGAAAATCCCAGGCGCCGTCGCGCATGGCGCGAAGCGCCATCGGGATATCGCCGTGCCCGGACATCAGGATGATCGGGATCTCCTGGTCGATCTTGCGCACGGCGGCGACCAGATCGAAGCCATCGTGATCCGGCATGCGCACGTCGGAAACGATAACGGCGCGGCTGTCGGCGCGAAGGCCGGCGAGCGCCGATGTCACCGAGCCGTGCGGCGATACGCTGAGGTCTTCCAGTTCGAGCACCTGACAGCAGGCTTCAAGCACGCTGGCATCGTCGTCGATCAGGATGATATCCGGGTCCAACGTCATTCCGGGCCTTTCAAGGATACGAGGAATTGCGTGCCGTCCGCACTGGTTTCAAGGATCGATATCTCGCCACCGAAATCCTTGACGATGTTGTAGGAAATGGAGAGGCCAAGTCCGAGGCCGGAACCGACCGGCTTGGTGGTGAAGAAGGGATCGAAAACCGCGCCGACATCGGCAGCAGCAATACCGGTTCCGCTATCGCCGACGACAAGGCGGGCATCGGTACCGACCCTTTCGATCATTGCGTTTACCTGGCGAACGGGCCTGTCTTTAACGGCATCCAAGGCGTTGCCGATGAGATTGACCGCCACCTGTTCGAGCCGCACCGGTTCGGCCATGACAAGGACTGCGGCGCCTTCCGGCAGGCGCAGTTGTATTTCGACAGCCTCTTCCTCGAACCGATGTTCGAGCAGGCTGAGCGCGTCGCGGACCGCCGCGGTGAGATCGACGGGCCGCAGCTGCGCGTCGGGCCGGCGGGCAAAGCGACGGATATGGCTGATCTGGTCGGCCATGCGCCCCGTCAGTCCCTTCATCTTGTCGAGATTGAGCAATGCTTGATCGCCCTTGTCTCGCCCGATCAGAGTGGTGGCGCTATGGATATGCGCCCGAAGGGCTGCCAGCGGCTGGTTGAGCTCGTGGCCGATGCCGGCCGCCATCTGCCCGAGAGCCGCGAGCTTTGCCGACTGGATCAACTCGTCGCGCGTCTGGCGGAAAAGTACCAGCGCATGGGCGAGATCGCCGAGCTCGTCGGCCTCGGGTGCGGGGATCGCGGTTGCCGGACGCCCGCTGCTGATCGCGCCGGCGGCTGCCGAAAGAAGCCGGATGCGTGCGAGCAGATTGCGGTAGACGTAGAAGAAGCCGATCGCAGACGCGAGCAGCACCGAAAGAATGGCGATGGCGACGAGCAGGCTGCGCCCCGTTTCGATAGCCGCAGCGGCCCGTTGGGCGGCGGCGGCGGCGCTGGCCTCGATCGTCACGACTTCCGTTTCGATCCGGCGCCCCAGGTCCTCGACGAGGCGGCCGTTTTCGCCGGCAAGTTCGGAGAGCTTTGCCGCCTCGATCATTTCCGAGCGCTTGCGGTTGGGAATGCCCGTCAGAACGTCGGACTGGTCGAGAATGCGGCGTGCCAGTTGGCGAACGGTGATGCTATCAGGCCAGTTATCGAGGCTGGCGATGCGGCTGGCGAGTTCGTCGGCGCTGTCACCGAGGAAGGCATTGGTTTCCTGAATTTCCTCTTGCGTGGTGGCGTTGACGAGCCGGCCGATCAGCCCGGTTGCCAGGTTCGCTTGCGACACGGCCGTCAGCAGCGCCTCGCTCTTTTGCTGCTCAGCAAGTGCGGCCGCCCCGTTTCCGTTGCGCGTTTCGGCTTCGATGTTGAAGCGAATGTCGTCGACGAGCGGATCGGCCTCCTCGAGGAGATCGGCCTGGACCCACCGCAGTTCGTCGGTATCGGAGCGCATCGCTTCGCGAAGTGTAAAGCGCTTGCCGGCGGCAAGGTCGATCTTGTCGAGGTTTTCGCCGATCGCTTCCGCCAGCGGCAGCAGATCGGTCGCATCCGACTTTGTGCCGCTTTCCCCAAGCAGCGAGCGCAGTGTGGTCAGGCGCGCCGCGTAGCTGCTGCGGATCTCGTTGTACTCGGCACGTGTCTCAGCGCCTGCGAGAACCGTCGTCACCGAACCGATGTCGGCACCCGCCTTCGACAGTCTCGAGGCGAAGGCGAGTTGCGGCATCTGGTCTTCCGCGATCCGCGACAGTTCACCGGACAGACGCTCGTAGGAGAGCCAGCCGACAAGGCAGGCGCCGACGGCGAGGCCGACGATCGCGACGAAGGCAAGGACCAGGCGCGCGCCGATGCCGAAGCGCCAGCGGCGCATCCCGGCAGCAGGGTCTAACGATTGGCCCATCACTGCCGCCATGGCTGCAGATCTGTCGCCGGTCGCCCGACGGAGGAGAGCAGCATTTCGGCCGTCGCCAGGTTCCGCTCGATGGTGGCGCGCAGCCGCTGCGTCAGTGCGGTATGCGCCGGCGAGCGGGCAATGCTGCGCGGCCACTCGGCCTTCAGGGCTTCGTCGGTGTTTTCCACATCGCTGGCCGAAAGCGGCGGCGTGCCCAGCAGACGCCGGGCTCTCGCAAGCGTGCTGCGCTGCTGCGCGTCCTCGATTTCGATCGCTTCCAGATCCGTCACCCTTTTCCAGAGCCGGGCAAGCGTCGCCCGGCGGCGCACGATATAGTCGTCGAAGATCAGGTTGACGAGACCGTACCTTCGAGCAGACAACGCCGCGTCGAAACCGCCGTATTTCAACAGGCCGTCATCACTCTCTTGGGGCAGTAGTCCCTTGTTGAGCGCCGGGTTGAGAGGAATGCGGGCGACGGCGGGCAGCAACAGCACCTTCTGGCCGTCTTCAGACAGAACGAAATCGATGAAGCGCTCGGCGGCGGAAACATTGCGCGCCCGGGAGAGGATCGCGATGCTGGCCGGCACGAACACGGTATCGGGCGGCAGGATGAACACATTGCCGGCGTCGGCGAATTCTGGCGCATTGGCGAGGAAATCGATGGTGATGCCGATGCTGAAGCGCCTTTGGGCGACACCGGACGCAACGCCGAAACTGCGCGCGGTAACCGTCGATAGATTGCCGCCGAGCTGGGACAGCATCGCCCAGCCCTTTTCCCATCCATAGGTCTGCAGCAAGGCCTCGACGATCAGATGCGTCGTGCCCGACCGTGACGGCGTGGTGATGCCGATCTGGCCGGAATAGATGGGGTTCAGCAGGTCCTGCCAGTCCCGCGGCACCGGCAGCTTGTTCTGGGCGAGGTAGGACTGATTGTAGACGAAGCCGTAACCGGAGAGCGCAAAGCCGAGATAGTAACCCTCGGGATCGTTGACCGGGTAACCGAAGACTTTTTCAGCCGCGCCCGTGTGGCGCGGCGCAATCGGGCGCAGTTCGCCGCTGCGCTTCAAGAGTTCGAAAGCATCGGTCGCCGAGGCCCAGAATATGTCGGCCGGCACATCGGCTTTCTCCATGACGAAGCGCGTCGCGCTTGCCGTGTTGCGCTGAACGATCGACGTGCGGATATCGGGATTGGCCTTCTCGAACGCCCGGCGAAACGGCTCAAAAAAGGATGGCGGGTAGGAGGTGACAACCACCAGGTCCCGTTTTTCGGCTGCCTGCGCAGCGATCACGGGCATGCTGAGGCCGGCAAAAGCCAGCAGTTGCAATGCCGCAAGAATGACGAAACGGAACTTCAACACTGCATGCCACCACGACCAGCGCCTGCTTCTTCTTAAAAAAAAGCTGCCGCGGTCCCTCCCTCATTATCGCCATCCCGGCGGGTTGATCCCGCCATCGGCCGACGGTTTACTCTGCTACGAAGACCGTGTCGCCGTAAACCCCGGGGCGTCTTGTACACTGTTGCAAGCAAGCCGCACCGGTTGCACTTTGGCGGCATGGCTAGATTTCCTCGCTTGGCGGTTGCGGGCGATTCGCCTATAAGTCGATTTCCGGCAACAGATCAGGGAGGTTTCAGATGCCAGCTTATTCTTTCTCCCTACGGGGCGGCGTACAGTTCTGAACGAGACGCTGGGGGGCTTCGGGCTCTTTAGCAGTTGCAAGTCAGGACCTTTCTCGCTGACTTTGGTCTTCCCTCGATGCGGAAGCTACCAATCCATTGATGCCGATCGGAAAACAGTTTCCCTTTCTCGGCATGTTTCATTGACCTGAATTTTGAGGCCAATGCTCCAGGCATTGGGCAATCGTTATGGCTTTTACTCGTTTCGCCTTGCGCGGCGGTGCGTTCCGCAGCGTTCTCGGTTTCACCTGGGTTCATTGGAAGCGCCAGCCGCTTCGCCTTGCCTTCATCCTCGGTGCCGTCCTGTTTTCGACGCTCGCGGATGTCCTGACGCCACTTTACTCCGGTCGGCTGGTCGACGCGGTCGTGACCGGTGCTGCCTCCGACCAGGTGGCCTGGGACGCGGCCCTTGCGGCATTCTGGACGATGATGGCGCTGTCGCTCGGTGCCATCATTTTCCGGCATGTCACCTTCATGGGTGTCGTCGACCTGACGCTCAAGATGATGTCCGACATTGCCTCGGCGGCCTTCTTCCGCATCCAGCGCTTCTCGTCCGACTGGCATGCCAACAGCTTTGCCGGCTCGACGGTGCGCAAGGTGACGCGCGGCATGTGGGCGCTGGACCTGTTGAACGACACGCTGCTGATCGCGTTGTTTCCGTCGATCATCATGCTGGTCGGCTCGACCGCTTTGATGGCGTGGTACTGGCCGATGATGGGTGTCATCATCGGCGTGGGCTCGCTTGTCTTCATCGCTGCGACGGTCACGTTGTCGCTCGGCTACGTCGCGCCGATGGCACGCCTGGCCAACAGCTGGGATACCAAGCTCGGCGGTTCGCTTGCCGATGCCGTCAGCTGCAACAACGTTGTCAAAGGCTTCGGGGCCGAAAAGCGCGAGGATGCGCGGCTGGTCAAGGTGCTGGCCAAATGGCGGGACCGCACGGGCCGGACCTGGGTCCGCGGAACGGTGAACGGTACGACGCAGGGTGCCCTGCTGCTCGTTCTTAGGGCGGCGGTCATCGGCTTTGCACTGTTTCTCTGGTCGCGCGGGCAGGCAACAGCCGGTGATATCACCTTCGTGTTGACCTCCTTCTTCATCCTGCAGGGCTACCTGCGTGAAGTGGGCATGCACATCCGCAACCTGCAGCGGTCCGTCAACGATATGGAAGAGCTGGTCGACATCCACGCCCAGCCGCTCGGTATCGAAGATAAGGCCGAAGCAAAGCCGATCCGCATCACCGACGGTCGCATCGAATTCAACGATGTGACCTTCCACTACGGCGCCCATCGCAAGCCGCTCTATGATCGGTTCTCGGTGACGATCCCGGCGGGCGAGCGTGTCGGCCTTGTTGGACATTCCGGCTCGGGCAAGACGACCTTCGTCAAGCTGATCCAGCGCCTGCATGACCTGAAGTCCGGCCAGATCCGGATCGACGGTCAGGATATCGCCGGCGTTGCCCAGGCTTCGTTGCGCCAGCAGATCGCGATCGTCCAGCAGGAACCGATCCTGTTCCACCGCTCGCTTGCGGAGAACATCGCCTATGCCCGGCCGACGGCCACGCAAGCGGAGATCGAAAAAGCCGCAAGGCTTGCGAGCGCTCACGACTTCATCACGGGCCTGCCGAAAGGCTACGGCACGCTGGTGGGCGAACGCGGGGTCAAGCTGTCGGGCGGCGAACGCCAGCGCATCGCCATCGCCCGGGCCTTCCTGGCGGATGCACCGATCCTCATTCTGGACGAGGCGACGTCGAGCCTCGATTCGGAATCGGAAGTGCTGATCCAGCAGGCGATGGAGCGATTGATGCTGGGTCGCACCACCCTGGTGATCGCGCACCGGCTGTCGACCGTACGCGCGCTCGATCGGTTGCTGGTGTTCAGCCACGGCCGCATCGCCGAGGAGGGCACGCACGAGGCACTCATCCGCCTCGACGGCGGCATCTACCGCGGCTTGTTCGAGCGGCAGGCGCTGGAACTGACCAAGGGCCTGGTCCTCAACGACAGCTAAGGCCGGGCGCAAGCCGCAAATGCCGAAATGCAAGGACGCCGGTACCTGAGTGTGCCGGCGTCTTGCGTTTCTTTATCTGTTATCCCGCGTCGTCAGTGATACCGCTTTGCGGGGGGGGCGACGCTTGCCTACCGTCGCAGCCATGCGTCGATGCCGCGTGCCGCAGCACGACCCGTGGCGAAACAGGCGGTCAGCAGATACCCGCCGGTCGGCGCTTCCCAATCGATCATCTCGCCGGCAACGAAAATCCCCGGCAGCGCGGTGAGCATGTAGGCGTCATCCATGGCGCTCCAACGCACGCCGCCCGCCGATGAAATCGCCTCGGCAATGGGACGGGGACGAAGGACGGCAATCGGCAGCGACTTGATGCGTTCGGCAAGCGCGTTCAGATCGGTGCGTGTGGCCTCGGGAACAATTTCGCGCAGCAAGGCCGATTTGACGCCCTCCAGGCCCGCACCTTTGCGCAGGCGATTGGAGACGCTCATCTTGCCGTCTTGGCGCGCCAAGTCCTTGGCCAGCCGTTCGACCGTTCGTCCCGGAGCAAGATCGATTGACAATGCCGCAGAGCGCTGCATCTCCAGACGGTCGCGCAAATGCGCCGCATGGGCATAGACGAGGCTGCCCTCAATACCGTGACGGGTGATGACGAATTCGCCGGGGATCGTGCCTGCCTCTGAAGTCGCCGTCACCGATTTCAGCGCTTCGCCGGCAAAGCGCTCACGGAACGCATCGCTCCAGTCGACATCGAAGCCACAATTGGCTGGGCGGAAGTCGGTGACATCGACGCCGGCGTCTTTCAGAGCCGTCGTCCATCCGGCGTCCGACCCGAGGCGCGGGTAGCTTGCCCCGCCGAGTGCGAGAAGCGTGGCATCGCTGTGGACGGTCTTATGCCCATCCGGCGTGTCGAAGGTCAGTGTCTGACCGGCAAAGCCAGTCCATCGGTGCCGCGTCAGGATCCGCACGCCCTGCGCCTCAAGCCTCTTGATCCAGGCGCGCAGCAGCGGTGAGGCCTTCATCGCCTTCGGAAATACCCGGCCGGACGAGCCGACGAAGGTTTCGGTCCCGAGACCTTCCGCCCAGACGCGCACGTCCGCGGGCGTGAAAGCGTCGAGTGCCGGGCGCAACTGTTGCGACGCGGCGCCGAAGCGATCGGCAAAGCGCTCGAAATCCTCGGAATGGGTGATATTGAGGCCGGACTTGCCGGCAAGCAGAAACTTGCGCGCAACGGTCGGCATGCTGTCGTAGACCGTCACCGAATGGTTCTGCATAGACAGGATCTCTGCCGCCATCAGCCCGCTCGGCCCGCCGCCGATGATCGCGATTTCGCTTCGTTTCATGTGCCCGTCCGGCGTCCGATTCCGTTACGGGGACTCTTGGCCCGTCACGGCGCCTCGCGCAAGGCGGGGCGAAGGGCGCGCTTCAATGCCTGCTCGCGGTGTTCAGACGTTTCTCGAGCCAGATGCTGTAGCGCGAGCCGGCAAAGCAGATGATGAAATAGACCGCGGCGGCGAAGACATAGGCTTCGGTATAGAAGCCGAGCCAGGTCGGATCCGTGGCCGAGGTCCTTGCCGCATTCAGGAGGTCGTAGATGCCGATCACCGCCAAAAGCGACGTGTTGAGCACGATGCCGATCGAAAGATTGACGATCGCCGGGATGACGGCGCGCAGCGCCTGGGGAAGGACGACGAGGCGGATCGTCTGGACATAGCCCAGACCAAGGGAAAGTGCTGCCTCCCGCTGGCCCCACGGCACCACCTGTAGGCCGGCACGGATGACTTCGGCGAGATAGGCCGAGAAGAACAGCGTTACGCCGATCTGTGCGCGCAACAACTTGTCGATGGCGGCCCCGCTCGGCAGGGCGAGCGGAACGATCAGCATGGCGACATAGAGCACTGCGATCATCGGCACGCCGCGCAGCGTCTCGATAAAGGTGATCGCTAGCGTCCGGACGATCCCCATGCTCGATTGTCGGGCAAGAGCCAGCAGGAGCGCGATCGGGAATGCGAAGGCGAGGCCAGCGATCGAGACGACCAGCGTGATCGGCAGCCCGCCCCAATTGTTGGTCGACACCACTGGTGGCGTCAACGTTCCCGCCATCAAAAGCCAGCTCAAGACGAGTGCGGCGATCCAGAGCGGCACAAGCCGGAAACTCCAGAACCGCGGCAGGGCGGATAACACCAGCAGGGCGAGCACGGTTATAACCACAAGGGCAGGGCGCCATTGCAGCACGGGCGGAAAGAACGCGAAGAGGATGAAACGCAGCTTGGCGCCGATGAAAGCCCAGCAGGCGCCGACCCCGTCAACCGCACAATCTGTCGCGGTTCCCGTCCATACCGCATCGAAAATTGCCCAACGGAGGAAAGGTTGGAGAAACCAGACAAAGACGCCGAGGGTAGCGAGCGTGATGAGGCTGTTACCCCAACCGCCGAAGAGGCCGCTTCGCCAGCGATGCCAGTCCGGCGCAACAGGTGGTGGCAGTTCGATATGGCTCATCGCCGTGTCTCCCCGCGAAGGACAATGCGGCTGTTGTAGAAGTTCATCAGTGCCGACACCGAGAGGCTCAGGGTGAGATAGACGGCGGCGATGATGCAGATCGCTTCCAGCGCCTGGCCGGTGGTGTTGGCGGTGGTGTTGGCGACGCTGACGATATCGGGATAGCCGATCGCCACCGCGAGGCTGGAATTCTTGGTGAGGTCGAGAAAGCTTGAGATCATCAACGGCGTGATGACACGCAACGCCTGCGGCAAGACGACGAGACGCATGATCTGCGCCGGCTTCAGGCCCAGCGCACGCGCCGCTTCCCATTGGCCCGATTTTACCGACTGGATGCCGCTCCGCACGATTTCGGAGATCGAGGCGGACGCGTTGACGACCAAGCCGATCAAGAGCGCGAAGAATTCCGGCGTCAGCGACAGGCCGCCCTTGATATTGAAGCCGCCCTTGGCTGGCAGATCGATGGTGGCAGCGAGGCCGAAAGAGGTGAGCGCGAGCGTGCAGACGACCAGCGAACCGAACACGGTCATGGTTGCCTTCGGCATATAGAAGGTCGCACCTGTCAGCAGGCGCCGGGCGAGCGACAGCGACGCGTAAGCCGTCAACAGGATGGCCGGCAGCCAGATCGCCCAGGAGAGGCCGTGTAGCGAAATGGACGGGACATAGACACCGCGATTGCTGAGATAGACGCTTTCCAGGAAGAGATAGGCGCCGCGCGGCGGCGGTAGCGCATGGATGATCGCGCTCCAGAGGAAGAGCTGCAGCAGCAGCGGCGTGTTGCGCAGCAGTTCGACATAGGCATGAACGAAGGTTGCCAGCAACAGGTTACCCGACAGCCGGGCGATGCCAAGGGCAACGCCAAGAAACGTGGCGAGCACACAGCCGACGACGGCGACCTTGACGGTGTTGGCTAGGCCCGCCGCAAGCGCGCGGGCGTAGGTGTCTCCCGCCGAATAGGGAAGCACGGTTTCGCCGATTTCGAAATTCGCCTGATGGAAGAGAAAGCCGAAACCCGGAGTGAGGCCCATGCGTTGCATGCTGTCGACGGTGTTGGAGCCGAAGAGCGCAAAGATCCCCAGCACGCCGATAAACAGGACGATCTGTTGAAAGGGCGAGGGGCCGAGCCAGGTGCGCAACCGCGAGGGAAGTCCGGGCCCTAGCGGGCCCGGTTGAAGAGTGGATGTCATCGCAGATACCGGCAAAGGCTCAACGGAACGGCGGCGAATAGAGTAGGCCGCCGGCGGTCCAGGGCTGGTTGTAGCCGCGATCGAAATTGAGCGGCGTGCCCTTGCCGACGTTGCGGTCGAAGATCTCGCCGTAGTTTCCGACCGCCTTGACGATGTTATAGGCGAACTTCGGGTCAAGCCCGATGGCTTCGCCGAGCGACGGATCAACGCCGAGGAAGCGCTTGATGCCCGGATCTTCGCTCGTAAGGAAACTGTCGACATTCTTCTGGGTGATGCCGAACTCTTCCGCCTGGATCGTGGCGTAGACGGTCCAGTTGACGATCTCCAGCCACTGGTCGTCGCCGGCGCGAATGGCCGGTGCGAGTGGTTCCTTCGACAGGCGCTCTGGCAGAAGGACATAGTCGTCCGGCTTGGAAAGCTGCGTGCGCTTGGCGGCAAGGTCGGTCGCATCCTGGGTCAGCGCATCGACGCGACCGGAATCGAGTGCCTTCAGGAATTCGCCGGTCTCTTCGATCGTCACAGGCGTAAAGGTCTTGCCGGTCTTGCGGAAGAAATCGGCGATGTTGAGTTCGCCGGTCGTGCCGCTCTGGACCCCGATCGTCGCTCCGTCGAGCTCCTCGCCCTTGCCGACACCAAGATCCTTGCGCACCAGCAGGCCCTGGCCGTCATAGAAGACCACCGGGCCGAAATGGAAGCCGAGCTTGAACGCTCTGGTCACTGTCTGGGTCACGCCGGAGAGCAGGATGTCGAATTCGCCCGATTGCAGGGCGGGGAGGCGCTGCTGCGGCGAGGAGTTGGTGAACTCGACTTTCTCGGTGTCGTTGAAGACGGTGACTGCGAGCGCGCGACCGAAATCGACGAAGAAACCCTGCCAGCGGCCGCTGCTATCCGGCGTGAAGAAGCCGGGCGTGGTGCCGACGCCCACCTTGATGAGCCCGCGTGCCTTGATCTTGTCGAGGGTCTCGCCCGCAAGGGCGGAGGAGGCGATCAGGGCTGCCGTCAGGGCCGCCGTGGCTGTAAATGCCTTTGTGAAAAATCTGCTGCCGATAGAATTTCGCTGCATGAAGAGGCTCCTGGCCATGGTGTTCGTCCGTCGCGCCGCCCGACAAATCCCGGGCCGCGACTGCCTTTATGTTTTAAATCTATAGAAAATATAGAATAGAGATGATTATGCGGAATATCTGCCATTTCGGGAAGAAATTTCTCGCCTTTCAGTGTCGGTGAAATGATTTCGATAGTTGCTGGGCCTTAACCTCGCAAAGACATTCGCACTGACTGGCTGTGTGCTCAGCTCATGATGGCCCCGCGCATTTTCTTCGGGTGACGGATGATTTTTCGTTCACCGCTGTGCGCATCTTGACCGGGCCAGGCTACGACCGGTCAAGTCTCCGGTTTGTGTGTGCTTTATTGCGGCCACTTGTTGAGATGTGCCGAAGCACCTAGCTTCCGCCCATGTGGTCCATTATCTCGTAAGCGATGCAGCTGTTTTCAGAAAAATGGTGGGAGAAGATCAGATGGGGCACGCCGACCTCGGTGGCTCTGCACCTGCTTGTCATCGCTCTGCTGCTGATCCAACTGCCGAAGGAAACGCCCAAACCGCAGGGCGAGCAGAGCATCAACGTCGAACTCGTCTCTCCACCGCAGCCCAAGCAGCAAGAGAAGCCCAAGCAGGAGGCTCAGCCGAAGAAGGAACAGCCGAAGCCACAACCGGCTCCCTCTCGTCAGCAGCCACAGGCCTTCGAGTCGGCTGCGGCCAAGATCAAGCAGGAGGCTAAAGCTGCTCAGCTTCCGCCCACTGCGAAGGCCGAGAAGAAGGATGTGGTGAACCAGCCGAAGAAGGCAGAGGCGGCCGACGCCGCCACGAAGAAGGTGGAGAAAGAGGAGGCGCAGGCGCAGAAGCAACCGGAGACGGAAAAGCCGACACCGCAGCAGCTTGCCGTCCTGTCGACCCCTGCCAACGGCGATAATAGTGCTGCTGAGAAGAAGCCGGCTGCCGAGGCGGATGAGAAGAAGCCGGCTGCCGAGGCGGATGCCGAGAAGGCGGTGTCCAAAGCCGATTCGGTGCCGGTGCGCAAACCTGCCGACGACAAGGAGAAAAGTGACGAGACGGAAGGCGAGGCCGAAGCGACGGCGAAGTTGCCGTCCGACCGGTTTGTCAAGGCCGAGGAGCTTTTTTCGGCGAAGTCGATCGCCGATCCGCGCGTTAAGCAGGCGATGGGCCAACTTCCGGTCAAGAAGCGTATCCTCCAACTCTGCAACATCGAAGCCCTGGAGCAGATCCGCCATCAGCGGCCGGAGGACTTTCCTGATATACTCGTGCCCTTCGGGCCATCTGGCGGGTTCATCGGCAAGGAGCAGATCGACGCAAGCGGCGGCGCCTATCGCAGCAAGGGCAATTGGTACGACGTCGACTTCAAATGCAAGGTCGATCTCGAGACGGTCGAGGTCACATCTTTCAGCTTCGCCATCGGCAACATCGTTCCGAAAACGGCTTGGAAGAGCCGCCGTCTGCCGCCCAACTGAGCCGATCTTCGAGCCGCCCGTGCTCTGCAACGCGAGACGTCCGGTCGTCTTGCGGACTTCTCATAGAACTATTCCATTTTTGCGATGCCGTTTTGTCGCAGGGCAGAGTAGCTTCCAGCCAAATAGGGCGACGGTCGTTTGCGGCGGATCGCCACTTGGCAAAATGGGGAAAAGGCTACATGTCGGCAAACACGCGCCAAAGGCTTCGCGACCTCGGATTCCGCCCAGGCGTATATGAAACCGGCTCGTTGAACGCGATTACCGACGTTGCCGGTGTAGCCGTTGGCCACGCGACTGTGGTCGAGGGCGACAGGATCCGCACGGGCGCGACTGCTATCCTTCCCCACCAGGGCAATCTGTTTCAGGACAAGGTGCCGGCGGCGCTGGCGGTCCTGAACGGCTTCGGCAAATTCGTAGGTTCGACCCAGATCGCCGAGTTGGGCGAGCTCGAAACGCCAGTTGTTCTGACCAATACGCTCGCAACCGGGCGGGCGATCGAGGCGATCAACCGTTTTACGCTGGCCCAGCCGGGCAACGAAAAGGTTGTGTCGCTCAACGCCGTCGTCGGAGAGACCAATGACTCCAGACTGAACGATATCCGCGCCGGCCGCCCGACGATCGATGAGATCGGCAAGGCAATTGCCGCGGCGGCGCCCGGTCCGGTCGAAGAGGGCGCCATCGGCGCCGGCACCGGCACGGTGGCCTTCGGTCTCAAGGGCGGGATCGGCACCAGTTCGCGCCGCGTCAAGGCGGCAGGCGAAACCTTCACAGTCGGCGTGCTGGTGCAGTCCAATTATGGCGGCCGGCTGCTGATTTGCGGGCATCCCTATGATGCGCCGTCGGGACATGATCGCGACGGCTCAATCGTCATCGTCGTCGCCACCGACGCGCCGTTGTCGGCGCGCAGCCTCGAACGGCTGGCCGAGCGCGCCTTTGGCGGCCTCTCCCGCACCGGTGCCGCCCTCAGCAATGGATCCGGCGACTATGCGCTGGCATTCTCCACCGCGGAAGCTGTCCGCCGGACGCGCGAGCGGCGCACAGCGATCTCCAGCTACCCCGACCTGCCGAACGACCTGATCTCGCCGCTGTTCGAGGCGACGATCGAGGCGACAGAAGAGGCGATCCTCAATTCGCTGGTCACGGCGCAATCCACAAGCGGTTTCAATGCGGCCACCGGCAAGGTGAGTTCGGTTGAGGCGATTTCGCTCGTCCGCCTCGCAGCCCTCAAAGCCTAATTCTCTTCCCTCAGACGGAGTTACCATGTCCAACCCGACCGGCCGTATCGTTTATCTGAACGGCGAGTTCGTTTCCGAGCACGCGGCGCATCTTTCGGTCTTCGACCGCGGTTTCCTGTTCGGCGACGGGATCTATGAAGTGACCGCCGTGCTCGAAGGCAAGCTTATCGACAGCGCGCTGCATATGGCGCGGCTCGAACGCTCCGCCCGCGAGATCGACGTGCCGCTTCCGGTCCCCGTTTCCGAGATCGTCGAGATCGAGCGCCGGTTGGTGCGCGAGAACAACCTCGTCGAGGGCGTGGTCTATCTGCAACTCACGCGCGGCGCCGAGGATCGCAACTTCCTGTTTTCAGGAGAGATCAAGCCGACGCTGCTGCTCTTCACCCAGGTCAAGACGCTCGAGCACGTCGCAGCGGTAGACAACGGTGTTTCCGTCAAATCGGTCGCCGACCAGCGCTGGGCGCGACGCGATATCAAGAGCGTATGTCTCTTGCCGCAGGTGATGGCGAAGCGCATCGCCAAGGCCGAAGGCTGCGACGAAGCCTGGATGATCGAGGACGGGTTGGTGACCGAAGGCGCGTCCTCCACCGCCTATATCGTTACCGACGACGGCAGGATCGTTACCCGCGGCAACAGCAGTGCGACGTTGCCCGGCTGCACGCGCCTTGCCGCGCTGGAACTGGCGCGCGAGCAGGGGCTTACGATCGAGGAGCGGCCGTTTTCGCTCGATGAGGCGCTGGGCGCCCGCGAGGCATGCCTGACGAGCGCGTCGAACTTCGTCGTCTCCGTGACGCGCATCGACGGAAAGCCTGTCGGCGACGGCGTGCCCGGACCGATGGTCAAGCGGCTGCGTGAACTCTATCTGGAAAATGCCCGCCGTACGGCGATCTAGCGGCCGATTAGCGGGAGGGGCAGTCGATGGGACAGGAGTGCGAAGCGAATCCTGACCGGAACCGCTTCATACCTTCCTCAAAGGGCAGCCGCTTCTTGCGACTGCCAGATACGGCCGACGACGGGGCGCCGGTTGTCCTTGGCGCGATAGAGCCGGATTTCGACGCTGATATCCCAACGGGGATCGGCGGCGCGCACCAGCGTGCCGGACGAAAGCTCTGCGGTCATCAGGCTTTCCGGCACCCAGGCAATGCCCCAGCCGGCCTGCGCCATCGCTTTCAGGCCGACGGACATGCTGCCCTCATGCACGCGCTGAAAGGGCGGCAGTCGGCGCCGACCAGCTCTCCCAGCAATTGCCCGAAGAATGACGACTTCTCGTAGCTGATATGAGGGAAGGGCTTTGCACCGCCCTCCAGCAGGTGCGCGGCCGCTCCGGTTTCGATAGGCGCCGAAACCGGGATGATCTTTTCATGGCCGAGCAAGCGGTGTTCGAACGCCTGCGGGTCCAGGAGCAGCGGCACCTGGGTGTGGGCATAGGTCAGGAGGAAGTCGCACGAGCCATCGACCAGTGAGTTGAGGTTCTCCTCCATGCTGCCGGAGTCAGGGCGAAGCCGCGAGAAGACCGGGCCGGCCTTCCTGTTGATGCGGTTCATCCAGTCGGGAAAGAAGGTGAAGGAGAGCGTGTGGAGCGCGGTCACCTTGATCGTCTTGGCGTCCGAGCCCTCTTCCTTCTGCAGGTTGCGCCTGGATTGATAGAGGTGCTGAAGGGTCTCCTGCGCCACCGGAACGAATTTCAGGCCCGCCTCGGTCAACCGAGAGGGGTAGGTGGCGCGGTCGACAAGGCTCGCGCCGACCCAGGCTTCGAGCTGCTTGATCCGGCGGCTGAAGGCGGATTGGGTGACGTGCCGTTCGTCGGCCGCCTTCGAGAAATTGAGCGTGCTCGCCAGTGCCAGAAAGTCTTCGAGCCACTTGATTTCCAACGCATGCACTCCTGAAGAACGTCATTTCCCGCCTTGCAGCGGGAACCTGACCCCTTTTAGGCACAGTTCGACAGGCTTCAAGAAAAATCAGGGCCGACGGCGGTATTCCATCATCCGCGCGCGGTTGAGCACCAGTTCCACCCGGTTATCGTCGAGGGCATGCAGGCAGACACGCTTCGTCCAGGGGCCGTCATGCAGCGTGAACAGGAAGCGACCGTTGCCGAGCGCCGTCAGCGGCATGACGTTGCGCACCGGGCCAACACCCATAACCACCGCCCCGTCGCGGATCTCGAACTCTGCCCCTTCAGGGGACTGCCACGCTCCGGAGAGAGACGCCGGCACAACGTGCTGGCCGGCGACGGGCAGGAACCGCCGCGCCGCATGGCCCGCCTCGCCGACAAGCGCCGATCCCTCCAGCCGCAGCCGCATCGGCGACGAGGCCGAGCGCGAGGAAACCCACCCGTCGCCGTCGTCGTAAAGCGTGTCGTCGGCATCGAGATAGGTGCAGACGCTGCCCTTGATCTCCAGCCACCAGGGACCTTGTTCGGTGATATAGAGGCCGTCGGGAATGCCGGCTGCCGGTGTTGGCAGCGGCAAGCGGGTCAGCGCCGCCATGCTTTCGAGCGCGATCTTGTTGCCGTTGGTGTCCTCACGGTTGGAGACGACGACGAAGCCCGAGCGGCTTTCGGGGTCGAGCAGGAAGTAAGTCTTGTAGCCGGGGTGTGAGCCGCCGTGGCCGACGAAGCTACGTTCACCGAGCGTCGACGAGCGCAGGCCAAGGCTGTAGCCGCTCGGCCGTCCGTCCGCCAGGAAACGGGTCGTCTGCAACCTTTCCAGCAAACCTTCGTAACGACCGTGCCCGCCCATCAATGCCTGCAACCAGGCAGTGAGCGCATTGGCGCTTCCTGTCAGGCTGCCGGAAGCGGAGATATGCAGGCCGGCGGCGGAAAGCTGCCAGCGCTCGCCAGAGTGCCAATAACCAGGCACCAGGCTCGCGACCGGATCGTTCCAGACGTCGGGCGCCTTGAAGGTGACGCCGAGCGGTCCGGCAACGTCGTTCTGGATGAAGTCGTCGAAGGCAAAGCCCTTGCGCTCCAGCGCGGCCTCGACGAGGCGATAACCGGTGTTGGAGTAGGAGACCTCGCTGCCGGCATCGAAATTCAGCCGCCGCAGACGCGCCAGAAACGCCAGAAGCGGTGCGGCCTGTGTGTCCGTGTAGACGGAGAGGCCGAGCAGGGACAGGCATTCGCGCGTATCCGGCAGGCCGCCGCTCATATCCAGCGCCTGGCCGACCGTCACGTCGGCAAGCGGCGAGACGAGTTCGGGCAGATGGTGCCCAAGCCGGTCGTCGAGCTTGATGATGTCGTCATGGCCAAGCACCATGGCACAGAAGAAATGCTTGGTGACCGAGGCATAGCGAACGACGCTTTCGGCCGAGAATGGCGCAAACGTTGCCAGGCTTTCGACGCCGCGCGCATGCGAAAAGCGGATGCCGCTATCGTCGAAACCGACGATGGCGCCGCCCGGTTCGTTCTCCGCCCACTGCTTGGCGAATCCTTCGGCTGTGGCGGATGCGGCGTGCCAATCGAAATGTGCCGGCATGTTTTCTTCCATTGTCCTAGTTGTCACCAAGGGGCGAAGTCAGGCCGGTTCTTCCAGCCCGACGCTCAGCATACGCAACTCCGTCGTATGGGCATGGTGTGTCTTGCCCGCTCGAAGGTCCTGCGCGCTCAGTTGCTCCACCATTTCGCCGTTCAGCATGACGCCGACCTGACCGCAGAGGTGGGCGATCACCGCCAGGTTGTGGCTGACGAGAATGTAGGTGAGATTTCGCGCTTCGCGAAGATCGGACAATAGGTTGAGGATCTCAGCCTGCACCGAAACGTCGAGCGCACTCGTCGGCTCGTCGAGCAGCAACACCTGCGGATCGGCAATCAGCGCCCGGGCGATCGCCACCCGCTGACGCTGGCCGCCGGACAGCTGGTGCGGAAACCGGAAGCGGGCCGCCTGCGGCAGCGCCACGTCGGACAGCGCCTGAACGATCCGCTTGTCGATATTGTCCATGCCGTGCACGAGCGGCAATTCGCTGAGAATGCGATCGATTGTCTGGCGTGGATGCAGCGAGCCATAAGGATCCTGGAACACCATCTGCACCCGGCGGAAGAAGGCGGGTGGGCGCTTCAGTGCCGCCGCTTCACCGCCAAAGGCGATGCGACCGGCCCAGCTTTCATTGAGCCCGGCCATCGCCCTGAGGATCGTGGATTTGCCCGAGCCACTTTCGCCGACGATGCCGAAGCTGTCGCCCTTCTTCACCGAAAACGAGACACCTTTGACGACTTCGCGGTCGCCGAATCTTATGCGGAGATTTTCAACGTCGATCATGCGGTGAGCCACGATGCATCGCGGTTGAGAACAGGCAACCGGTCCCTGGGATGCGTGAGGGAAGGCATGCAGTTGAGAAGCCCCTTGGTATAGGGGTGGCGGGCGTTCAGCAGCTCGGACGCCTTCAGCTCTTCCATCACGCGGCCGGAATACATCACCGCGACGCGGTCGCAGAAATGCGACACGAGCGGCAGGTCGTGGCTGATGAGAATGAGGCCCATGTTGCGCTCCGACACCAGCTCCTCGATCAGCCGCAGGATTTCTGCCTGCACGGTCGCATCGAGCGCGCTCGTCGGTTCGTCGGCAATCAGCAGCTCCGGATCGGGTGCCAGCATCATCGCGATCATCACCCGCTGGCCCATGCCGCCCGAGACTTCGTGCGGGTAGGCGGCGGCGACTTCGCGCGGATTGCGGATTTTAACCTGGTCGAGGAGATGGATCGCCGCCTCGAGCGCTTGCCTCTTGCTGCCGCCCTTGTGGGCACGCCAGGCTTCCGCCACCTGTCGGCCGATGTTCATCACCGGGTTGAGCGAATATTTCGGATCCTGCAGGATGAAGCCCGCCCGCTTGCCACGGATCTGGCGCATCTGCTTTTCCGAGGCAGAGAGCAAATCGATGCCGTCGAAGGAGAGCCGGTCGGCTGATATGGCGGCATTGGAGGGCAGCAGCTTCATCAGCGCCCGTGCCGTCAGGCTCTTGCCCGAGCCGCTCTCGCCGACGATGCCGAGTTTCTCTGCGCCGAGTGAAAGCGAGATGCCGCGCACCGCCTCGAAGCGCGAGGAGCGGTTCTCGAAGGCGATGCGGAGGTTCTTGATATCAACCAGCATGGTCTCAGTCCCCCTTCGGATCGAGCACGTCGCGCAATCCGTCGCCGAGAAAGTTGAAGGCGAGCGACACGAGGAAGATCGCGATGCCGGGAACGGTGGCGACCCACCACTGGTCGAAGATGAATCGCTTGGCGGTGGCAATCATCGCGCCCCACTCCGGTGACGGCGGCTGCGCGCCCATGCCGAGGAAGCCGAGGCTTGCAGCGGTGATGATGATCGAGCTCATGTCGAGCGTGATGCGCACGATCAGGCTCGGCACGCAGAGCGGCGCTGCATGGCGCATGATGATGCGCCATGGCGATGCACCGGTCAGCCGGCAGGCGGCGATGAAATCGCTGCGGCGCACGGTCATGGTTTCGGCGCGGGCGAGACGCGCATAGGGCGGCCAGGCTGTGAGCGCGATGGCGAGGATGGCGCTTTCGACGCCCGGCTTCAGCGCCGCGACGAAGGCAAGCGCGAGAATGAGCCTCGGGAAGGCGAGAAACACGTCGGTGACCCGCATCAGCACCGTATCGACGATGCCGCCGAAATAACCGGCAATGCAGCCGACAGCGAGCCCGATCGGCGCCACCAGAACGACCACGGAAACCACCATGCCGAGCGTCACGCGACCGCCGAAGAGGATGCGCGAGAAGATGTCGCGGCCGAGTTCGTCGGTGCCGAGCCAATGGGCAGCACTTGGGGCGGCAAGCCGGTTGGCCAGGTTCTGGATCGCCGGATCGTGCGGCGCCAGTACCGGCGCAAACACGGCAAGCAGCGAAAAGACGAGGATGATCGTCAGCCCGATCATCGCCAGCGGGTTGGACCTGAGCTTCAGCCAGATTCGATAGCGATGACCCCAGGAGGCCTGGGTGCGGGAGGCGGGCGTTTCATCCAGCGCCCAGTTTCGAAAGGTCGTAAGCATCATCGGACGCGGGGATCCAGTACACGATAGAGAAGGTCGGCGATGAGGTTGAGGCCGACATAGATGAGGCCGATCAAAAGGGTCGCTCCGACCACGGGGTTCATGTCGGCGTTCATCAGCGACACCGTCAGGTATTGGCCGAGGCCCGGCCAGCTGAACACGGTTTCGGTAACGACGGCGCCTTCGAGAAGTCCGGCATAGGTCAGCGCCAAGACTGTCACCAGTTGCACGGCTACCGTCGGGAAGGCGTGGCTCCAGATGACGGTCGATGCGGAGAGACCCTTGGCGCGCGCGGTGATGACGAACTCGCCCTTCAGCGCATCGACCATGAAGGCTCGGGTCATGCGGGTGATGTAGGCCATGCTGAAATAGGCGAGAATGCAGACCGGCTGCGCCATGTGCGCCACGGCGTCACGGAAAGCATCCCAGTCGCCGGCGATCAGTGTATCGATCGTCAACAGGCCGGTGACCGGATCGATCATGCCGTCGAAGATCACGTCCTGGCGGCCGGGTCCCGGTGCCACGCCAAGCGTCGCGTAGAAGATCAACAGCGAGATCAGCGACAGCATGAACACCGGAACGGAATGACCGGCGAGGCAGACGACGCGGATCGCCTGATCGACGAACTTGCCCTGCCGGACGGCCGCCCAGACGCCGAGCGGAATGCCGATTGCCGCCGACAGCAGCAGCGCCGCCGTCGCCAGCTCCAGCGTAGCCGGGAAGAACCGGGCGATATCGGTCGCAACCGGGTTGCGTGTCAGGATCGACATGCCGAGATCACCGTGCAGCAATTGCCAGAGATAACGGAAGAACTGCACGATCAGCGGCTGGTCGAGCCCCATTTCGATGCGCGCGCGGGTGATCACCGCCTCGGAGGCGTTGTCGCCGACCGCGGCAATCACCGGGTCGACGGGCATGACGCGGCCGATCATGAAGGTGACGATCGTCAGGCCGAGCAGCGTCAGGAAGACGCTGCTCAACGTGGCGGAAAAGCTTCGGATACGCTTGTTCAAGCCTTGGACGCCTCTGCATAGGAATGGGAGTCCGACAGCGTGCCGAGCCGGATGCCGGCAACAGACTTGCGGCAGGCGGCCGTGGTCGTCGTCTGCAGCATGAAGATGAAGGGGCTGTGCTCCATATGGGCGCGCTGCAGCTCCTCGTAGAGCGCGATGCGCTTTGCCGGATCCTGCTCGTCGCGGGCGGCCTCGGCCTTCTTTGCCATCTCGGCGTCCTGCCAGGATGAGCGCCACAGGAAGGGGCGCGACTTGGCATCATCCGAATTGTCGGGGTTGATGTTGAAGACGTCGGCATTGGCGTGCGGGTCGAAGTAGTCCGATCCCCAGGCCGAGAGCGCCATCTGGTGCTCACGGGCGCGCATCTTGGTCAGCACCTGGCGGTTCTCGGCCGCCTGGAGCTGCACGCGGATGCCGATTTCGGCAAGGTTTGCCTGGATCGCCTGCGCCAGATCCGGATAGGGCTGTGCCGAATAATGATCCATCACGATGTCGAAACCGCCTTCGAGGCCCGCCTCGGCCATCAGCGCCTTGGCCCTGGCCACATCCTTCGTAAACGGCGTATCGTTGACGACGCCCGGATAGCCCTCGGGCAGGAAGCTCTGGTGGATCTTGTGGGTGAGGGGCACGATGTTTTCCTGCATGCCCTTGTAGTCAAGTGCGTGCTTGATCGCCTGCCAGACCTCAGGCTTTGCGAGGTTTGCCTGCTTCTGGTTGAGCGAGATCAGCACGAGCGAGGCGACGCCCTTGCGAACCAGCGCGTAGTTCTCGTCGCCCTGCAGGGTGCGCAACTGTTCGGAGCTGAGGTTGCGGGCGATGTCGGCGTCGCCCTTCTGCAGCATCAGCAGCTGCGACGACGGGTCGGCAACGTGGCGTAGGATGATGCGCTTGATATTGCCCTTGTAGGGGCCGTTCGGATTGACCGTCAGCGCGACGCTCTCGCTCGGCTTCCAGGACTGCAGCGCGAACTCGCCCGAACCGGCGGTGTTCTTCTGCAGCCAGGCGTTGCCGAGGTCGCCGTCGACTTCGTTTTCGAGCGCGGCCTTCTTCTCGACGATGCTGCCGACATTGGCCGAGAGGCAGTAGAGCAGGAAGGAGAGCGATGCCGGCTCCTCGAGCGTCAGGCGTAGGGTCGAAGCATCGACGGCGACGATGCGCTCTTCGACATTCTCCGGCGTGAAGCCGAACTGGGCGATGATGAAGGCCGGGCCTTTGTTCATCTTGATGGCGCGCTGCAGCGAGAAGGCCGCATCTTCTGACGTAACCGGCGCGCCGCTGGCAAAGGTTGCGCCTGCGCGAAGCTTGAAGGTGAACCCCTTGCTGTCGGCATCGGTTTCCCAGGATTCAGCCAGGATCGGGTCGACCTTGTTGGCATCATCAAGGTTGGGATGAACGAGCTTCTGGTAGATATTGCCGCAGATTTCGCTGCCGACTGCCTCGAAGCTCTCATGCGGATCGAGGCTGGTCATGTTGTCGAGCTGCTGAGCGACAACCAGAATGTCCTTCGGCGTTTCGGCGAAGGCCGGAACCAGGCTGACATAGGACAGAAACGGCACGGCAGCGCCGCCGATCAACAGGTTGCGTCTGGAAATCATCGGAAATATCCCCTTCTCGGACTTAACGTCATGCGAACGGCCGTCGTGAGGTTTTCGCAGTTCACCTCACCGCCAACCGTGTTCCCTTGTTAGTGGCCGGATTAAGCACAACATGGCTTGGTGCTACCAATTCCGATTTCGGCAGGGCCTATGCATGGTTTGCATTTGCGCCGATGGACGGCTTTCCCCTAGGGCTGTCAGATGATTATGTTCGCGCGCGACGGCCAGTTTGAGTCGTGCGCAGTCGGCCGCCGTGGGCGGCAAACAAGTTGAAAGGCGGTCCCCAATTGGCAACACAGGCGAAAATTCCGGTCTTCGATGGACATAACGATGTGTTGTCCCGCTTGTGGCACTCGCAGCAGGCAGACGCCGAGGCCCGCTTCGTTGACGGCGGCGGCAGCGGTCATATCGATCTCGTCAAGGCGGAAAAAGGTGGGCTCGCCGGTGGTCTTTGCGCTGTCTATGTCGCGTCGCCCAGCATGCAGAAGGATGCCAATGGCGATTTCGCAACGCCGGATCAGCAGGATGCGCTGAAGAGCACGCTCGGCATGGCAAGCCTGCTCATGCGGCTTGAGCGGCGAGCGAGCGGCCGTCTGAAGATCTGCCGGTCGGCAGCCGATATCCGCCAGGCCATCGCCGACGGTGTGTTCGCCTCGGTGCTCCACGTCGAAGGTGTCGAAGCCTTCGCCGCCGATCTCGATGCGCTTTACGTGCTGCACGCCGCCGGCCTGCGCACGCTCGGGCCTGTCTGGAGCCGGCCGAACATCTTTGCCTATGGTGTGCCGTTCCGTTTCCCGTCGTCGCCGGATATCGGTCCCGGCCTGACGGAAAGCGGCAAGGATCTGATCCGGGCGTGCAACGAGCTCAGGGTCATGGTCGACCTGTCGCACATGAACGAGCAGGGATTCTGGGACATTGCCGCTCTGTCCAATGCGCCGCTGGTCGCCTCGCATTCCAACGTGCATGCGCTTTGCCCGCACAGCCGCAACCTCACGGATCGCCAACTCGACGCCATCAAGGATACCAGCGGCCTTGCCGGCATCAATTTCGGCGTGTTGTTCTTGCGGTCTGATGGCATCAAGAACCCGGACACCAGCCTCGAGCTTTTGGCCGATCACATCGACTACATCGCCAACCGCATCGGCATCGATCATGTCGCGCTCGGCTCCGACTTTGACGGCACCACGATCCCCGCGGCGATGCGCGACGCGGCCGACCTGCAGCAACTGGTCGACGTGCTCCGCAAGCGAGGTTACGACGAGGCGACGCTCGCCAAGGTTTGCCACGGCAACTGGATCCGGGTGCTGGAAACGACCTGGGGCGCGTAAGATAGGGCGCGCAGCGAGCCTTATCAGTTCGCTGCGATTGCTGCTCCTGCCTCGTCGAACAGCGACGATCTCGCCGCATCAATACTGATGCCCACGGTCTCGCCGATGCGATAGGGCGTATCGGCGGGGGCGCTGACGTTGATCAACCCGAGTTTGCCGGCGCGCACGAAGACGCTGGTGTTGCCGCCAAGATATTCGCTGACCTCGACGGTGCCCCGGCAATGGCCGCTTTCGGGCGAAACCAGAGACAGATGTTCGGGCCGGGCGCCCAGATGCGCTGGCGCTGCAGCGCCGGATACTCGCAGCTGAATGCTGCCTTCGCCGGATAGGTCGAGCCCGCTAGCGCCGGGCTGGCAGGCCAGAAGGTTCATCTTCGGACTGCCGATGAACTGGGCGACAAACAGATTGGCGGGCGTCTGGTAGAGCGCCTGCGGGCTGCCCTGCTGCATGATGCGTCCGTCCTTCATCACCACGATCCTGTCGGCAAGTGTCATCGCCTCCACCTGATCGTGGGTGACGTAGATCATCGTCGCGCCGAGGGTGCGGTGCAGCTTGGCGATTTCGAGCCGCATGTCGACGCGTAGCGCCGCATCGAGATTGGAGAGCGGCTCGTCGAAGAGGAAACCGACGGGTTCGCGAACGATCGCTCGGCCGATCGCGACGCGCTGGCGCTGGCCGCCGGACAATTCCTTCGGGTAACGCTCGAGCAGGTGGGTGAGCTTCAAGGTCTCGGCGGCCGCCTCGACCTTGGCCTTGATCCGCCCAGTGGGCAGCTTTGCCAGCTTGAGGCCGAACCCCATGTTGCGGCGGACCGTCATGTGCGGGTAGAGCGCGTAGGACTGGAACACCATAGCGAGCTTGCGCTCGACCGGGGAGGCCGCAGTCACGTCGCGGCCGTCGATGAAGAGCTGGCCGGAGGTGGTCTCCTCCAGCCCGGCGATCATGCGCAGCAGTGTGGACTTACCGCAGCCGGAAGGGCCGACGATGACGACGAATTCGCCGTCGGCGATGTCGAGGTCGAGTTCGCGGATGATCTCCAGGTTGCCGTATTGCTTGCCGGCCTTTTTAAGTGAAATCGTAGCCATGGTTGTCTCCGAAATAAAGGTCAGCCCTTGACCGCGCCTGCTGTCATCGAGCCGCTGATCTGGCGATACATGATGAGGCCGAGCAGGACCGGGGGAAGCGCGCCGACGATCATCACGGCAGACGCCACGCCCCATTGCACGCCGCCGCCGCTGGCGGCGAAGAAGAACGAGGCGCCGACGGTGATTGGTACGGCCTTGGACGTCGTCAGCATCAGGCCGAACAGGAACTCGTTCCAGGCGGTGATGAAGCCGAAGATCAGGCTGGTGACGATGGCAGGGCGGCAGACAGGGGCGATCACCTTGAAGAGGATCTGCGTCCGGCTGGCGCCATCCATGAGCGCGGCCTCGTCGAGCTCGGCCGGCAGGTCACGGATGGCGTTGACGAGGATAACGAGCGCCAGCGGCAGGTTGACGATGGTCAGGATCAGCCCGAGGCCGAGACGGGTGTCGAGCAGCGCCAGCCACTGGAACATCATATAGAGCGGGATCGCGAAGATGATGAGCGGAACGGCGCGCAGGTTGACGATGAACGGCAGCAGCGTCCGCTCGCCGAGCCGGCCGCGGGCAATCGCGTAAGCCGCGGGAAGGGCGAGCGCCACCGCCAGCAACGTGCCGATCAAGGCGACCGAGAGGCTGTTGAACAGATAGAGGAAGATGTTCAACCGGTCCGTCACCTGGAAGACCGCGAGATAGTTGTCGAGCGTTGGCGACTGCACCCAAAGGCCGGGATTGGTCGACAGCTCTCTGGTGCTCTTGAACGAGGTCGAAAGGGTCACCAGGATCGGAAAGTTCATGGCGAATGCGGCGATCGCAAATACCAGCCAGCGAAGTGCTGTCATCATCGGGCCGCTCCCTTCCGCCGGCTGGCAATGAAATTGAGGCCGTAGAGGACGGCAAAGGAGACGACGAACAGGATCACCGAGGCGGCGACCGCCTTGCCGATGGCACCCTGCTTGAAGAACGCCTCGTAGATGTAGATCGACAGCGATGCCGTCGAGCCGCCGGGGCCGCTGCCGGTCAGGACATAGACGTTGTCGAAGACGCGGAAGCCGTCGATGAAACGGATGAGCAAGGCCACGACGATCGTCGGCAGCATCAAGGGCAATTCGATGTACCAGAGCCGATGATGACTCTTGGCGCCGTCCATGGCCGAAGCTTCGGCGATCTCGGAGGGGATCGCCTGGTAGGCCATGTAGAACAGCAGCAGCGCGAACGGCGTCCACTGCAGCGTCTCGACGACCACGAGCGTCCAGAAGGCTGAGCCGGGGCCGAGAAACGACAGGCTCGCGCCGAAATAGGTCCAGAGATAATAGGGCACGGGGCCGACGAACTCGTGTAGGACGAGCCGATACATCAGGCCGACCAGCGCCGGCGCTACCATCAGCGGCAGCATCAGGATCGCCATCAGCCAGCTGCGCCGCTCGATCAGCGGCGACAGGAATATGGCGAGGAAAAGCCCGAGTGTGCATTCGAGTGCGGCCGTCAGAAGACCAAAGCGGAACGAGAACCAGCTTGCCTGCCAGAAGGCGCTATCGCTCCACACGGCGGCGAAATTCTTGAAGCCGGACAATTCGGGCTGGCGCAACGTCTCGAACGAGACGTCGGAGACCGAATAGATCAGGTTGACGATCGCGGGAAAGCCGAGAAAGACAAGGAGGAACAGCACCACGGGCGTGGCGAGTAACCTGAATTCCTGGACAAGGGGGCGTTGCGAGGCTTTCGTCATCGGACCGATCTGTGTCTACCTGTCTTAGGGTGTCGGCGGCTCACGGAGAGACAGTTCCCGGCGGGCGCCTGTCACTCCTTAACTACCGGTCTTGCCGAAGGGCACCGGCGACAGTCACCCGCCGCCGGTGCTTTCGCTTATTTCAGCAGTTCGGCCATGCCCTTTTCGGTATTGGCGAGCGCATCGTCGATCGATTGCTGGCCGGACCAGTAACCGGTGAACTCCTTGGCCTGCAGTTCATAGACCGACAGCGCCTTGGCCGAGGTGCCGCCGTTCATGACGTAACCGTACTTGCCGGCGAATTCGCCGAGCTTGACCAGATCCGGCCGTGCTTCCGCGACTTCGGCGACCACCTCGGGTGTCAACGCCGGTGCGCCGTTGTTCCTGGCATAGATCAGCGCCGCTTCTTTCGAAGACAGCCATTTCAGGAACAGGGCCGCCCCTTCCTTGTTCTCGGCGTTCTTGTTGAGACCGAAGCCGAGGCCGTGGATATGGGTGAAGCGCCCTTCCGGACCGGCGGGAGGGGCTACGGTATCGGTGACCTCGGCCACAGTGGGTGACTTTTCCTTACTGGTCAGATCGCCGGCGGCGGCGTTCCATTGCAGCATGGCCGCCACCTGACCGGAAGCAAAGGCCGCGTTCGCTTCCGCAAACTCGTAGGAGAGCGAGTCGCGCGGGGTTGCGCCGTTGTCGTAGAGCAGCTTGTAGATTTCCAGGCCCTTGCGATAGGCGTCGGAATTGACGGTGATCTTGCCGCTGTCGTCCATCCAGTTGGCGCCGTAGGCACGCGGCACCGACTGCCAGATCATGATGTTGAACAGCAGGTTCTTGAGCTGCAGCACGGTGCCGTAGCGCGTCGGGCTGTCCGGATTGACGGCTTGCGTGAAGTAAAGCGCCGTTGCGGCATAGTCGTCCCAGGTCCATTCGTCCGGAGCCTTCGGCTCCAGCTTTTTGCCCAGGTATTTCTCCGAGATCTCCGCATATTTCGCCTTTGCCGCATCGTCCTTCATCAGGGCGTCGATGAGGTCCTTGCGGAAGTACATGAAATGCAGCGACAGGTCGGTCGGCACGCCGTACTGCTTGCCTTCATACTGCATCGTCGAAAGCACCGAGTCGCCATAGACGGCCTTGGCCTCTTCAGACAGTACGACCGGCTCCATGAACGGCGCGTAGCGGCCGATCGAGTAGGTGGCGAGCAGGTTGAGGTCGAATGCCTTGGAGCCGGCGGCAAGGTCGGCCTGCAGCTTGTCCCAGAAGCCCTCACGGTTGAAGAACAGCAGCTCGACCTTGTCCTTGTCGGCAACGTCGGGCTTTGCGTTGTAGGTGTCAGCGGCGGCGCGCAGCGCCACTTCCTCCGGGCCGCCGGGCCAGCCGAGCACGGTGACTTCTGCCAGTGTCGGGCTTGCCAGAAGGCCGGCGATACTGGCTGCGAGCAGCGCTCCTCGTTTCATGGTCGCAAGTGTCATCTTTGGTTCTCCCTCAAAGTTGTTGTTGACGCTCTGCAAGATCTGCGATTCCGACCACGCCAGCGTTCTCCCCGAGTTCGGCGGCGTGGATCGATGGCTTGAGGCGCGGCGGAAGGTCGCCCAGCGCGCGCTCGATGGATGTCAGGTAGCCCGGCGCCAGCCCAATGCCGCCGCCGATGACGATTCGCTTCGGATCGAGCGCGAGTTGAATATTGCGGCACAGCAAAGCCGTTTGGCGTGCCGAGGCCTCGACGATCCGGCGCGCCCACTCCTGCCCGGCGTCGGCCGCTGCAAAGACCTCGCGGGCGGTGGCATCCTTTTGATGGACGCTGGCCTCCCCGGCTATCCAATGGCCGGAAACCTGGTCTTCGAGCGTATGGTGCGTCGCCTCATCAAGGCGGAACTGGCCAAAGTGCCCGGCAAGGCCCCCGAGCAGACGGCCGTTGACGACGATGCCGCCACCAATGCCTGTTGAAACCGTGAGGAAAACCATGTCCTCGCGCCGGCCGCGCCGAAGCTGAACTCGCCCCAGGCCGCCGCCTGGGCGTCGTTGGCGGCAAGGACGGGCGAGCCCGAAAGTGCCGCGACCACGTCGGTCAGCGGGAAGCGATCGGGGATATCGAGCGTGTTGCGGTTGATCGCCGACCAATGGCCATCGTCGACGATGCCGGTAACGGCGACGCCGACCTTGTCGTAGCGACCGTTCCACATGGCGATGGCGTCGAACAAAGCCTGCAGCCATTCGGCCGGATCGCCGCCGCGGGGTGTCGCCATCTTGTGCGTTTCGAGAACGGTCCGGTCGCGCACCAGCGCCGCCAGCATCTTCGTGCCGCCAAGGTCGATGGAGAGGGTGGCCTGCGCCTGCGCCATCACATTCATGCCCCGCTCGATGCCAGGGTTTCGTCGAGCGCTGTGCGGAACCAGGAGGTCACGTGTTCCGGCCGGGTAATGGCGGAGCCGACAACGACGGTGAAGGCGCCGACCCGCAGCGCTTGCGACGCCTGTTCCGGGGTGCGGACGCAGCCTTCCGCAACGACGAAGGGTGTGAGCCTGCGCATGGCGGCAATGAGCGCGAAGTCCGGTTCGGTCGCTCCACCGGTCCGGTGTAGCCGGCGAGTGTCGAGCCGACGATTTCGGCGCCTTCGCGCAAGGCCTGCGCCGCGTCGCTGCTGACAGAGCAATCGGCCATGGCGATCTTTCCTGTTGCCTGGATGCGCTCGATCAGGCGCCTGGTCTCGACCGGGCGCGTCCGTTGCGTGGCGTCATAGGCGATGATATCCGCGCCCGCCGCGGCCAATGCGTCTACATCCTCGATCAGCGGCGTGATGCGAACAGGCGAGGTCGTCAGGTCGCGCTTGACGAGGCCGATGATCGGCCGGTCGGTCGCCTGGCGAACGGCGCGGACGTAGTCGGCAGATTCGATCCGGAGCGCCGCCGCACCGCCATTAAGCGCCGCCAAGGCGAAGCCGACGACCATCGCCGCGTTGTCCATGACGCCGCCTTTGACCGGCTGGCAGGAAACGATCAATCCGTTCTTCAGGCTTTGGATCTCGAATGTCACGCCGGCTCCTCTGGCGCGGGTAACGACCTTTGGCGATATCAGCCGCTCCCCGCACGCATTTGCTACTCGGCCGCATCATGGCTTTGAGGCTGTGTCAGCCCGTACCGTTGCGACCCGATCAGGCCATTACGGTAACAGGGCAAGACCAGATTGCAACAGGAATTAAACTGGTATTATCGCATCAATTCGATGACGAAGTCGTAGACGTCGCCGCGATATTTGGTCTGGGTAAACTCGACGATCTGGCCGTCGGCGAGGAAGCAGCGGCGCTCCATGATCAAAAGGCTGGTGCCTTCGGGTGTCGCGAGCAGGCGGCGTTCTTCCTCGCTCGCCGGCTTTGCCTGCATGCGCTGCAGCGCCCGGACGGGAAGGGCGCCATGGGCGGCCAGATACTCGTAGAGCGAGGCGCCGATCGCCTCAGGCTGCGGCACGAAACGGGCGGGGAGTGCCGCGGTCTCGATGGCAATCGGGGTGTTGTCGGCGGTGCGCAGCCGCCGCAGGCGAACGATCTTTTCGCTGACGGGAATGCCGAGCGCCATCATCTCTGCCGGCGACGGGCGGCTGATCTCCCGCGAAATCCAGACGCATCCGGGTTCGAGCCCGCGCGACCGCATATCCTCCGAAAAGCTTGTCATCGTCGCCAGCGATTTTTCGACACGCGAAGAGACGACGGTCTTTGCGCCCTGGCGCCGATCCAATAGCCCTTCGGCGACCAGGCCCTCAATGGCTTTTCTCACTGTCACGCGCGATATCGCCAGACCCTCGCTCAGGTCCCGCTCGCTCGGAATGACTGCACCATGCCGTATGACGGAGGCGCCGATCGCCGCCTTGATCGCTTCGCCGAGCCGGCGGTAGAGCGGCTCGCCGCTCTCGCCGGACATGGTCTGCAACAGAAAATCGAGAGTTGCCTGATCGCTCATGGAGACACCTGCTTGAGATGCCTCCTTATGCAATATTTTTGCCCGGTGTTAAACTGGTATTGTACTGGGGGCCGAATTTTACGGCTTTTACCAAGCCGGTGCACGGCTCGACCGTTTATCAAGCCAGACTCAACGTCTGGCCTGCGGTGCCTGCACGATCGCCGCGACGATGAGGCGTACCAGTGGCAGCACGAGCAGCAGGCTTGGAAACGCCACCAGCCACGAAATGCCCCAGGCCTTCATCCACAGGGAGAACAGATCGGCTCTGAAGCCGGCATTGGCCGTGGTCGAGACGGCCGAGACGAGGCAGGACATCAGCACCGACAGCACCAGTGGCATGGCGACGGCGTTATAGCGCGGAGGAAGTTTCTTCGGCATTTGGGTCATGCTCCGGTTTCAAGGTTCAGGCGTGGGGCTGAAGGCGGGGATTGGCGCCGGCCGCCAGCTCTTCGATGAAGGACTGCAGGCTCCGGGGTTCCCGCCCAAGAGCGGCCCTGAGCGACAGGCTGTTGCCGCCAAGGCCGACGGCTGCGTAGTGCTCATAAACCTTGGCGAGCAGGCCTAGCTGGTGCTCGGTGTATTTTGCCCGCGCCGGAGCGGCCCATTCGTGGAAGCCGATCTCACCGGCCGCGATCGGCCGGCCAAGCGCCTTTGCCATCATCTCGGCGATCTCTTCCCTGTTGTGGCGACCATCGGCGCAGAGCTCGAGGCTGGCGTAGGCGAGCCGGTCCTCGGTCAGCGCGATTGCCGCCACCTCGGCGACGTCACGATAGTCGACGCGTGCCACACGCGCGGTCTTCGGAAAGGGTTCGGAAAAGACGCCCTGTTCGACGACGGTCGGCCAGGCTGAGCGGATGTTCTGCATGAAGTTTGCCGGGTGCAGGATGGTGTATTCGAGATTGGACGAATAGAGCGCATCCTCGACCGGTATCTTGGCAGCATGGTTCTTCAGACGCGTGTTCGTCGGCTGGATGACCGAGGAGAAGACGAATTTTCGCACACCCGCACGGACCGACGCGTCGACCATCGCGATGCCCATCGCCGTTTCGTCCGGCGCGAAAGCCGGTCCGAGATGAAAGACGCCGTCGACGCCCTGCAGTGCGATGTCGAGGCTGTCGCGATCTCTAAGGTCGCCGACCGCAACCTGTCGGGCGCCAAGTGATTGCGCCAGGCCGATATTGGACTGATCCCTGATCAGGGCGCGCAAGACGGCGCCGCGGCGGACCAGTTCGGGCATGACAAGCCCGGCAAACCGGCCGGTTGCCCCGACGACAAGTATCCTATTTCCGGTCGCTTTCTTGCCTCTCGCTGTCATGCGATTTCGCCTTCCTGTGCTCGTCACTTCAATGTGAACGCAGATTATCGTTCGGCAAAAATTTGGACAATCATCCAAAAATGTGATTTATTCTCTACAAAAGCGGGATAATGGAATGAGCCGTATCGAAGACCTGGAAGTGTTCGTCGCCGTGGTGGAACTCGGCAGCCTGACGGCGGCGGCCAGCCGTCTTGCGCGGCCGTTGCAAACCGTCAGCCGTGCGCTTGCCGCTCTTGAAGACGATATTGGCGTGGAACTCATCCACCGCACGACGCGCCGCTCGACGCCGAGCGAGGCTGGCGAAATCTTCTATCGCCGGATCAAACCTGCCGTCGATGAAATCCGCGAAGCCAGGCTTGAGGCGGCACAGCGACGGATGGAGCCTTCAGGCGTGCTGCGGATCGGCGCGCCAGCGCTGTTTGCCCCGCGCTTCCTGATGCCGATCGTCGCCGAGTACATGCGGAAACATCGAAAGGTCGAGGTCGAACTCGACCTTTCCGATGCGTTCGTCGACCTCGCAGACGGCGGGCTCGACATGGTGGTGCGGATTGGAGACCTTGCTGACTCCGGTCTGATGGGAAAGCGATTGGGCGCGCTGCGCCGTGTGGTTTTCGGCACGCCGTCCTATTTCGCCGACCATGGCCGGCCGATGCATCCAAATGAACTCAAGCAGCACAATTGTGTCGTTCGTTCAGGTGGCGACCGGCCCGGCGCGTGGATGTTCTCGATCGACGGCAAGCCGCGTGAGGTCAAAGTAGCCGGCCCGTTGCGGGTAAACGCCATGACGGCAATCTATGCCGCCGTCTGCGAGGGGCTCGGTCTTGGCTACTCTCCGCTCTGGCAGATCGAGCACTTGATCGCCGAGGGTCGGGTCGAGATTGTACTTCAAGAGTTCGAGCCTGCGCCCGTTCCGATCCACGTGCTGTGGCGCGAGGGCAGGGTGCCGACGGCAAAGGTCCGGACATTTATCGACCTCCTCAGCAAACGGCTCAAACTCGATCATCTCTGACGGAGGCTGCGCGCACCTGCCGTCTACTTCGCGAACTTCTTTGCGCCGGCTACGCACAGCACGATGGCGCCGGTGACAGCCAGCATAGCCCAGCTAACCGGCTCGTGGAGAAGCGCTGCAGCAAGCGTGAGGCCGAAGAACGGTTGAAGCAGCTGCAACTGTCCGACGCCGGCGACGCCGCCAAGCGCGAGTCCGCGATACCAGAAGACGAAGCCGATCAGCATGCTGAAGACCGAGACATAGGCAAGCCCGGTCCAGGCCGCGCCATTCACCATCTCGAAGGACGGCGGGTTCGTGAAGAGGCCGATACCGATCATGACCGGCAGCGACAGTACCAGCGCCCAGCAGATCACTTGCCAGCCGCCGAGCTTGCGCGACAGGCTTGCTCCCTCGGCATAACCAAGACCGCAGACGATGATTGCGGCAAGCATCAGGAGGTCGCCGACCGGCGAGGCCGAAAAGCCCTGCGTGAGCGCGAAACCGGCAACCAGTGCACTGCCGAGGCAGGAAAACAGCCAGAAGGCCGGATGCGGTCGCTCGCCGCCGCGAAGCACGCCGAAGACTGCGGTCGCCAAGGGCAACAATCCGACGAAGACGATCGAATGGGCCGATGTCACATGCTCAAGCGCCAGCGCGGTCAGCAGCGGAAAACCGAGTACGACGCCGAAGGCAACGATCGCCAACGAGAAGAGATCGGCACGTGTCGGCTTGGGTTGGCGAAAGACAAGGAGCAGGCAGAGCGCAAGTGCACCGGCGATGGCCGCGCGCGCGACCGTCAGGAACACCGGGTCGAAGTCCATGACGGCAGCGCGTGTGGCCGGCAGCGAGCCGCTGAAAATCAACACACCCAGAAAGCCGTTTATCCAGCCGGTCGTCGTTCTGTCCATTGTCGTCTCCAATGAAAGAACACAAGGGGCGAAACGCCTTCGATTGGCGGCTTTTCCTTGGGTTCGGTTGGTTATTGATCGGCATTTTCGCCGATCGGCTAAATCTCTTCCTTCCGCGCGACAGGCATCTGC
>NZ_MOAI01000029.1:0-89484 GCF_001976035.1 Ensifer sp. 1H6
AAGCCGGAGCGCACGAGCGTCGAGATCTGCGTGCGGAAGGCGACCGCCAGTTTTTCGTGCACGCCGAGAACCGCCTCGAAGCCGAGGATGGGGCGCATCGCTGCGGGGGCGCTTGCCGCCGCCGTCGGCGTGGATGCTGACATCGGAGGCGAGCATGGCGCCGAGCGTCTTCAGGTCGCCGCTGCGCGAGGCGGTGAAGAAGGCTTCGGCAAGTTCGACGCCGCGCGCCTGCTCGACATGGAAGCGGGGCCGCGCCTCGCGGACATGGGTGCGGGGCGCGGGCGGCGAGCTGGCGGCAGGCGGCCGGGTCGCGCTCGATCGTCGCGGCGACTTCCTCGAAGCTGAGGCCGAAGACGTCGTGCAGCAGGAAGGCGGCGCGCTCGAGCGGCGACAGGCGCTCCAGAGCGAGCATCAGGGGCAGGGTGACGTCCTCTTCCGGTTCCTCCTCGACGACGGGGTCGGGAAGCCAGGGGCCGACATAAGTCTCGCGCTGGCGCCGCGCCGACTTCAGCTGGTCGAGACAGAGCCGGGTGACGGTGCTTCGCAGGAACGCTTCGGGCTCGCGCACCGCGGAGCGGTCGGCCCCCATCCAGCGGATGAAGGCCTCCTGCACTATGTCCTCGGCGTCGGCGACCGAGCCGAGCATGCGATAGGCAACGCGCATGAGTTTCGGACGCAGCGGGTCGAAACCGGCCGCTGCGTCGAGCTGGGCGTTGCCCGTCATCAGGCGGCGACCTCGGCGACTGCCTTTGCCGCTGCCGGCTCGATCCAGAGGCCGAAGCCGACGGCCAGGCGGTTCCAGCCGTTGATGACGTTGATCATGAGCGTGAGCTTCACCTGCTCCTCCTCGGTGAAATGGTTCTGCAGAGCCTGACGAGCGCTTTCGTGGGTATGGCCCTCCGACAGGCGAGTGAGCGCCTCGGTCCAGCCTAGCGCGGCGCGCTCGCGTTCGGAATAGCAGGGGGCTTCGCGCCAGGCCGACAGCAGGTAGATACGCTGCTCGGTCTCGCCCTTGGCGCGCGCTTCCTGGGTGTGCATGTTGATGCAGTTGGCGCAGCCGTTGATCTGGGATGCGCGGATCTTGACGAGTTCGATGAGATCAGACTCGAGGCTGGCGGCGACGGACATAGAGACGCTGGTCCAGCTCTTCATCAGTTGCGGAGCGGCGGCGAAAAGGTCGATCTTGGCAGTCATGGTTCCGTTTCCTTTCGTTGGTTCCGACTACATGACGAGCCAGGATTGGCCCCTGTGACATCGACGCAGATTTTTTCGCGAATTTTTTCTGGCAGGCCCGCAGGCGGGGTGCGTGCTGCACCTTTGAAGGGTGGTGAGCAGATGGTTGCGCTTGAGCCTTGCCGCCATCTTCGCCGCGGCCAAGCTGGAAACGTGTTTGCCTGTCTATGGGCGTGACGTGTTTCCCGCACGTCGAAGAGACCTGCGGCGAGAGCCCACGGTCTCACCCGATGGCTGCGGGATAGGGTCGTCGCCGATCGCAAGCGGTACCGTTATTTCGCGGGCTGACGGCGTTCCAGAATGGATTGGAACAGATCGGCCTGGCGCTCGGCGGCAAGGCGAATGCGCTTCAATTGGCCGAGCATCGAGCCGAAGGCGGCAAGGGCGATGCCGATGCCGATGCCCGGAAGCGCCCATTGCAGCGCCCACATCACCGCCGGTGCGCCGAAGGACGGCAGGGTTACGGCAACGGCCGCGCCAGCCGATACCAGGATGACCAGAGCGCCGGCCACTTTCAGCAAAGTATCCATCACAATTCTCCATCCGTTTGGGGCGCACGATTTCGCGGCTTGCCGGTGCTGTCAAGGGTGTGTCAGCCGGCGGCCCTGTCACACCCCTGTAAAACACCGGCTCTAAGGCTCGGCGCCATCTTGAACCGAGGATATGCCGATGAAATCGTTTGTTTCCGTCGTTGCCGGCGCGCTTGTCGCTTCGCTGCTTTCCACCGCCGCCTTTGCCGAGAGCCTGGTGCTTTACACCAGCCAGCCGAACGAGGATGCGCAGGCGACGGTCGACGCCTTCAAGGCGGCCAATCCCAGTGTCGAGGTGGAGTGGGTGCGCGAAGGCACGACGAAGCTGATGGCCAAGCTGATGGCCGAGATCGAGGCCGGCAACCCGGTTGCCGACGTGCTTCTGATCGCCGACACCGTGACGATGCAGCGCCTGAAGGAAGCCGGCCAGCTGCTCGCCTACAAGTCGCCGGAAGCGGCCAACTACGACGCGGCGCTCTATGACGCCGACGGCGCCTATTACTCCACCAAGATGATCACCACCGGCATCATCTACAACACCTCGGCCTCGACGAAGCCTCAGGGTTGGCAGGATCTGGCGAAGGCCGACGCCAAAGGCCTGGTGACGATGCCGAGCCCGCTGACCTCGGGTGCGGCCCTCATCCACGCCCAGACGCTTGCCGGCATCGACGGCCTCGGCTGGGATTATTACAAGGCGCTGGCCGAAAACGGTGCCACGGCTGCCGGCGGCAATGGCGGCGTGCTGAAGGCGGTCGCCACCGGCGAGAAGGCCTACGGCATGATCGTCGACTTCATGGCGATCCGCGAGAAGGCCAAGGGCGCGCCGGTCGAGTTCGTCTTCCCGGCCGAGGGCGTTTCCGCCGTCACCGAGCCGGTCGGCATCCTGAAGACCGCCAAGAACCCTGACGCCGCCAAAAAATTCGTCGACTTCCTGATCTCGGTGGAGGGCCAGAAGACGGCGGTGAAGATGGGCTATATCCCGGCACGCAACGGCGTGGCGCTGCCCGAAGGTTATCCGGCGCGCGAGACGATCAAGGTTCTGCCGATCAATGCTGCTTCGGCCGTGAAGAATTCCGACGCCGACCTCAAGACCTTCTCCGGCATCTTCGGTACGAACTGATCGCCTGAATGTCCGAACAGGGTGAAACCATGCGCAGCCGGCACCGCTGGCTGCGCTTTCCCATTGCGGGGCTGCAGCGTCCGGGGCGGGTGAGGTCAAGCGAGCCAGGGTCGGGTCGCGCGAGACCGGGTGCTTCGCCCGCCGGCGAGCCGCGCTGGCTGGTGCCCTTCGTGCTCGCCTGCCTTTTCTTCCTCTGCGCGCTGCCGCTCATCAGCCTCGCCAAAGCCGGCTTTGCGGGAGTGATCAATGGCAATTCCATCGCTGTCTTGACCGAGCCTGCGACCTATGCGGCCATCCGCAACACTCTGGTGACGGCGACAGGCGGCATGCTGATCTCGCTTGTGATCGGCGCGCTCTTTGCCTTTGCCGTGGCGCTCACCGATGTCAGGGGCAAACTGTTTTTGAGTTTTGCCTTCATGTTGCCGATGATGATCCCGCCGCAGGTGACGGCCCTTGCCTGGGTGGAGATGACCGGGCCGGCAAGCCCGCTCCTGAAAACGCTGGGGATCGCACCGCCGCTCGGCAGCCCGCAGCCGCTCTATTCGCTGTTTGGCATCTCTCTGCTTCTCGGGGTGCAGCACGCGCCGCTGGTGTTCCTGGCGCTGAAGGCGGGGCTGGCTGCGTCGCCGCGCGACGGGGTGGAGGCGGCAAGACTTTCCGGCGCGTCGCCGTTTCGCGTCTTTCTCGATATCGTTGCGCCACTGGCCGCCCCCGGGCTGATCGCCGGTGCCGCAATCGCCTTCGTCTCCGGCGTCGGCAATTTCGGCATTCCGGCGATCCTCGGCATTCCCGCCGGGATTTCGGTGCTGCCGACGCTGATCTACACGCGGCTCGCGAGCTTCGGCACCGGCACCTTCGGCGAGATCGCGCTGCTCTCCAGCCTGATCGCTGTGATCGCGGCCGCCGGGCTGATCCTTCAACAGCGCGCGCTGGCGGGCAGGGACTACCGCATCATCGGCCTTTCCGGCGCCAGCGCCGCCTTTTCGCTCGGGCGCTTTCGTGTGGCTGTCGAACTGGCGCTTTCGGCGATCCTGTTTCTGGTGTTGGTAGCGCCGCTGGCGGCGCTGATCGCCAGCTCGCTGGTTCCGGCCTATGGCGTGCCGCTCAACCTTCAGACCGTCTCGCTGCGCGCCTATGAAGAAATTCTCTTTCGCCAGACGATGACGCTGAGCGCCTTTGGCAATTCGCTGTTCCTGGCGAGCACGGCGGCGCTCGGGCTGCTCGTCGTCGCGGTGCCGGCCGCCTATCTCATGAACCGGCGCAAGGGTGCGCTTTCAAGCACGATCGGCATCCTGATCGAGATTCCCTATGCGCTGCCCGGCATTGTTTTGGCGGTTGCTTTCATCCTCACCTTTGCAGCGCCGCTGCCGATCCTCAAGGTATCGCTCTACGGCACCATCTGGATCATCCTGATTGCGTATTTCTCCTCGTTCCTTGCCGTCAGCCTGAAGCCGGTTATGAGCGCCTTCCTGCAGATGGACCCATCGCTGGAGGAGGCGGCGCGGCTGTCGGGCGCCGGTTTCTTCCGACGCATGCGCGACGTCATCCTGCCGCTGGTGGCGCCGGCGGCGGGCGCTTCGATCATCCTCGTCTTTCTGATAGCCGCCAATGAGCTGACGGTTTCAGCCCTGCTGTGGTCGGCGGGTACGCAGACGCTGGGGGTGGCGATCTTCAACCTCGACGACAGCGGCTCATCCGATCTGGCGTCGGCGCTCTCGGTGCTGGTCGTCATCATGGTGATGGTACTGATGGCGGCGCTCGAGGCCCTTGCAAACTATCTACCGGAAGGCGTGCTGCCGTGGCGCAACTGATCCTCAATCACCTGACCAAGGATTTCGGCGGCGGTCGTCCTGCCGTCTCCGACGTGTCGCTGACGGTGCGCGAAGGCGGGTTTCTGGCGCTGCTTGGGCCATCTGGCTGCGGCAAGACCACGGTGCTGCGCATGATCGCCGGCTTCGAGCAGCGACCGACGGCTCGATCGACTATGGCGAGCGCCGGCTATCGGATGCCTCGCGGGCGCTGCCGCCGGAAAAGCGCAACATGGCGATGGTGTTCCAGTCCTATGCGCTCTGGCCGCATATGACCGTGGCGGAAAATGTCGGCTATCCCCTGAAGGTGCGCGGCATTTCCGGCGAGACCTGGCGCAGCCGCGTCGGCGAGGCGCTGGCGCTGGTAAAACTCACCGATTATGCCGAGCGCCGACCTGCGGCCCTTTCCGGCGGACAGCGGCAGCGGGTGGCGCTGGCGCGCTGCCTGGTGACGTCGCCCGATGTGGTGCTGCTCGACGAGCCGCTCGCCAATCTCGACCAGCACCTGCGTAAATCGATGGAGGAGACCTTCCGCATCTTCCATGAGCGCTCCGGCGCAACGATGGTCTATGTGACGCACGACCAGTCGGAAGCGATGGCGCTGGCGACCGATGTTGCCGTGATGTCGGAGGGGCGGCTGGTGCAACTGGCGCCGCCGGCGGAAATCTATACCCGCCCGGAAGGCAGTGTTGTCGGCGGGCTGATCGGCCGCGGCTCGATCCTCAGGCTACCACTACCAGAGGGCGCGCCGAGGGCGCTGGAGTGGCCGATGCTCCGCGAGGCGATCGGCTCCACCGACAGCGGCCTTCGTCGCGACGTGCTGGTGCGGCCCGAGCATGTGCGGCTCACCGCCGACGGCATCGCGCTCGAGGTCAAGGCTTGCGTCTACGAGGGCGAACGCTTTGCGCTGACGCTGGCGCTGCCGGACGGGCAGGCACTGAAGGCCTATGGCGGCACGGCCATTCCTGTTGGACAGAAAGCGACCTTCGCGATTGCCAGCAGCTGGCGGCTTTGAGGGCATAGGATAAGCGCCGATCGCGACCGACGGTCGGCAGCATCTGCGCCGGGTCGACAGGCAGGCAGAAACATCAATCGCAACGCGGTCTGTCGAGCTCCACCTTGAACTGTCTTGGTCCGACCAGCCCCGGCTCTGCCGGCAGGCCGACGATGTGGGCGATGACGGTGCATTTGCCGGCGACCACCGTATAGCGGTCGCGCCCCTGGCTGATGATCTTGTCGATCGGATATTTCGGCACTGCTGCGGCAACGGCGCTGATGATCGCGGTCAGTTCGTTGGCGCGCTGATAGTTCGGCGCAAGGGCGGCATGGGAAGCGCCGGCGCCGAGAAGCGCGACAGCCGAAAGGGCCAGGGCTCTGATCTGCATGCGCGGCTCCTGTTTGCAGCAGCAGTCCACGGAGCCCGGCGGTGTTCAAGTCGGGTTACCTTTGCGCCTGGCGACTTTGACGCAGTCGGCTTGCGCAACCGCGGCTCGAAATAAACTATATAGTTAAATAAAACTGGTTGCTAAAAACAACTGGTATGGCATAGTGGCTGCATCACGACGGGGCGGCAATCATGCCGTGCGAGCCGATGGGAGGAAGCGATGAAACTTTATCAGGGCATGGGACCGAATTCGTACCGGGTGCGTATCTTCATGGCGGAGAAGGGCATCGAATTGCCGATGGTGGACGTCGATTTCGCCAAGGCGGAGCACAGGGGGCCCGAGTTCCTCGCGCTCAATTCGCTTGGCCAGATCCCGGTGCTGGAACTGGATGACGGCACCGTCATCACCGAGAGCGTCGCCATCTGCCGCTATCTCGAGGAGACGCACCGCGAACCGCAGCTTTTCGGCAGCGACGCCGTCAGCGGTGCCAAAGTGGAAATGTGGAACCGGCGGGCCGAGCTGGTGATTTTTGGCACCATCGGCAATGTCGCGCTGCATTCCGATGCTTTCTTCAAGGACCGCCTGAGGCAGTTTCCCGCCTTCGCCGAGACCGAGCGGCAGGCGGTGCCGAGGAAATGGGGTTGGCTCGACCGGGAGCTTGCCGATGGCCGGCCGTTCCTTGCCGGCGACAAGTTCTCGATCGCGGACATCACCGCCGGCGTCTGCGCCTGGCTTGGCGACGTCTTCGGCATGGAGGTGCCGGGAGATCTCAGGAATGTCCAGCGCTGGCTGGAAAGGGTGCGGGCGCGGCCGAGCTTTGAGGCTTAGACCGCCCGTCGAGGGACGGGGTTATCGCGGTGATCCGCCCCTCATCCCCCTGCCGGGACCTTCTCCCCGCTGGCGGGGAGAAGGGACTTTGCGGCACCCGCCGAGACGCATTCCGCAAGAGGGATGGAATTGGACGTGCGGAGAATTGGAGGGGGCCGCACGCTCGGTTCTCCCTCTCCCCGCACGCGGGGAGAGGGCTGGGGTGAGGGGCAAATCTGGCCGCCATTTGCAGTTCACGTTTGCCCCCGATTGGCACTTGTATTGGCCGATCCGCCCTGTCGACATAGAGTGGGAAGAGATGCGCCGCGCCGTTTCGGTCCATTGAAGCAAGAAGAGGGTGGCGCCGGCTCGATCCGAGGCAAATGGCGGTTGCCTATGTGGAAATGTAGCAAGTCATTGATAAAAAGAATTAATTTGGTCGCCACGACGAACTGGGCGAAGGACTGAAATCCCACTCGAACGGCAAATGACAAATCATGTGTGGAAAGTGGCATCAGCCTTTTCTCTTGCCTTCTCCGTGGCTTTTTTCAATTCCTAAAATAACAGCTGCCCGATTCGCCCCGATCCGTTGTTTTGGCGGCGTTCGCCCTAGGAGACAAAGCCATGAACGATTTCAAGAAGCCCACGATCACCGAAATGCGCCCGAAGATCACCGTCATCGGTGTCGGCGGCGGCGGCGGCAATGCCATCAACAACATGATCACCGAAGGGCTCCAGGGGGTCGATTTCATCGTGGCGAATACGGACGCCCAGGCACTGGCGATGTCGAAGGCGTCGCGGTTGATCCAGCTCGGTGCGCATGTGACCGAGGGCCTTGGTGCAGGTTCGCTGCCGGAAGTCGGGCGCGCGGCGGCGGAAGAATCGATCGACGAGATCATGGATCACCTCGGCGGCACGCATATGTGTTTCGTCACCGCCGGCATGGGCGGCGGCACCGGCACCGGTGCTGCGCCGGTGATCGCGGCGGCAGCCCGCAAGGCCGGCATCCTGACGGTCGGCGTCGTCACCAAGCCGTTCAGCTTCGAAGGCAAGCGCCGCATGCAGATGGCTGAAGAGGGTGTCGAGCGCCTGCGCGAAGCGGCCGACACCGTTATCGTCATCCCCAACCAGAACCTCTTCCGCATCGCCGACGCCAAGACCACCTTTGCCGATGCCTTCGTGATCGCCGACCGCGTGCTCTATTCCGGCGTCGGCTGCATCACCGACCTGATCGTCAAGGAAGGCCTGATCAACCTCGACTTCGCCGACGTGAAATCCGTCATGAAGGGCATGGGCCGGGCGATGATGGGTACCGGCGAGGCGACCGGCGAGGGCCGCGCGCTGATGGCGGCGGAAGCGGCGATCGCCAACCCGCTGCTCGACGAAGTGTCGATGCGCGGCGCCAAGGGCGTGCTGATCTCGATCTCCGGCGGCATGGACATGACGTTGTTCGAAGTCGACGAAGCGGCCACCCGCATTCGCGAGGAAGTCTATGACGAGGCCGACATCGTCGTCGGCTCGATCTTCGACCGCACGCTCGACGGCACCTTCCGCGTGTCGGTGGTGGCAACCGGCCTCGACAGCCAGCGCAACGCGGCAGACCCGGCAAGTGCTGCGGCGAACGCCGGCCAGCCCGGCCAGCCCGGCCAGGCGCCGACCCGCACGCTGCAGTAACGGCTCGGCCTCACGCGCTGCCAGGTTCCTGGCGGCATCGAAGCCTTCTGCCTTTCTTTGAAAATCCTCCCGTGCGATGACAGCCGCCCGGGGGGATTTTTCGTATGGACGAGACGGGCATGATGGACGCGGAACGAGACGGTCAGGCGGGTTTGCCCGACAACGACGCCACGGCCGCCCAGCGCGTGCGGGCGGTTCGCACGGCCGAAACGATCCTGAACGAGCGCTATCCAGGCGCGCTGTTTGCCATCGTTGCCGGCTCGATCCTGCGCGGCGAGGGCACGCCATCCTCCGATATCGATCTGGTGGTGCTGCACGAACACTTGAGCAATGCCTGGCGCGAGAGCTTCATCGCCGGCGGATTTCCGGTCGAGGCTTTCGTCCACGATTTCGAGACGCTGAACTGGTTTGTCGATCAGGATCTTGCCAGCGGCTATCCCGTGCTGCTCGACATGGTCGCAGGCGGAACAGTTGTCGGCCGGGACATCGATCGCGGCCTGGCCCTCCAGAACGAGGCAAAGGCCAGGCTTTCATGCGGGCCGGGTCCGCTCAAGGCGGAGCGGCGGGACATGCTTCGCTACCAGATCACCGACCTGCTTGACGACCTCAGGGATAGGCGGCCGACGGCGGAAATGCGGGCGATCGCCGCGGCCCTCCACCAGCCGCTATGCGACCTGGCGCTGCTCGGGCGCGGCCACTGGTCGGGCAAGGGCAAATGGCTGCCGCGGCTCCTCCAGCGTCTTGACCCCGCGCTGGCGCAGCGCTTCGACGACGCTTTCCGGTTGGCTGGCGAGGCGCAGCCAGATGTGCTGGTGACTCTGGCGCAGGACGAGCTCGAGCGCCAGGGTGGGCCGCTGTTTGACGGTGATCGCCGCGATGCGCCGCAGACTGCACGGCGGCAGGGTGGGCTTTCGGGCTAGAGCATCTCCAGGAAAAGTGCGAAGCGGTTTTCCGCCAGGAAATGCCGTGGCACGGCGCGCCGCGATTTCCAGGGTGCGCTTCAAGCTCGTGTATTAGCAGCATGTCGCTGCGCACGTTTGCGCGACAAGCGTTATGTCTCGGCGGCGGCCGCTTCGGGATCGATCGGCTTTTTCGCCAGCCTCGCATTCGCCGCAGCCACATCGGCGTCGCTCAGGCCACCGGGGCCGGAGCGCACGGTGACGGCATTGGAGGCGAGGCTGAGGCCGGCCTCGCGCAGCGCGGGCAGCAGCCGTTTCATCGCCTCGCGCTGCAGGATGCTGGGGTTGCCGGCCGGGCGGTGAATTTCAGCCGCACGACCAGCGAGTTTTCGGTGACGTCCTGGATGCCCTGCATCTTCAAGGGTACCAGGAACTCCGGCCCGAACTCCTCGTCCTCCAGCATGGCAAGGCCAACCTTCTTGATGGTCTTGCGGATTATTTCCGGATCGTCCTCGCGCTCGAATTTCAGCTCGAACTTCACCGTGCTCCAGTCGCGGCTGTAGTTGGTGACGGCCTGAAGCTGGCCATAGGGAATGGTGTGGATCTGGCCGTTCTGGTGGCGCAGGCGCAGCGAGCGGAGCGAAATGCGCTCGACCGTTCCCTTGAGCTTGCCGGTGTCGACATATTCGCCGACGCGAAATGCGTCGTCGGCGATGAAGAAGATGCCGGATACCACATCCTTGACCAGCGTCTGCGAGCCGAAGGAAAGCGCCAGGCCAAGCACGCCGAAGCCGGCAAGCAGCGGCGCGATGTTAATGCCGAGCGCCGAAAGCACGACGAGGCTGGTGACGGCGAAGATACCGCCGAAGACGAGATTGCGGATCAGCGGCAGGATGGTCGAAAGCCGGCTTGTCTGATGGATCTGCGCCTCCTCCTCGGTCTCGCCGGGCATGGAGACGCGGGCGGTGGGCGCAAAGGCCTCAAAACTGCGCCAGAGGAAGCTGCAGATCACCCAGCTGGCGACGACGGCAAGGCTGACGCGCTCTAGAATGACGATCCAGTCGACGGCGGCGGTGGTATCGCCCTGGATCATGATCGGCCTCCACAGCACGATGATGATATGCAGCCCGATCAGCCACACGGCGCCGGCAAGGGCGGTCTGCACGCTGCCGGCGATGGCCAGGTGCAGCGGCGAGGAGGCGGGCGTGCGCCGGCGATCGGCGGCCGCACCCGCCAGCGAATGGATGCCGAAGGCGAGGATGGGAAGGCCGAGCAGGATGACCTGCGTCGTGCCGCCGGCAAAGCTCCACTGAGCGCTGTTGGGGCTGCCGGCGACGATGCAGCCCATGAGCCAGAGCGTCAGCGCACTCAGCGCATAGAACTCGGGAACGACGAATGCGATGGCGCGGCGGACGGCGCCGGGCGCTTCGCCGGCAAAGAGATTGCGGATATCGGTGCGGCCGGCGATGAACCAGTAGAGCTTCAGGAACGTCACTGCGGTGACGCCGATCAGAAACCAGCCCTCGATGGCGGCGGGCTCCAGGGCACGCTCGTTGGCGAAGCGCACGCTGGCGCCGACGACGGCACCGATGGCGCCATAGGCAACCAGCATGGCGAAATGGAAGCGTGGCCGGGCGATGGGCAGCAACCGCGTCTGCGGCCGCGACGGGGCGAAGAGAAAGCGGCCGCAGACCGCATAGGCGGCCGTGGTGACGGCGACGGTTACCAGCGCGCGGGCCAGCTCTTGCGAGGCAGTGCCGGCGGTGAGGAAGAACCTTAGCATCGCATGCGCGACGCCTGCGAAGATGACGAGATGGATGATGTCGAGACCCAGCCGCACCAGCGAAGCGCGCACGCGGTGCAGCACGTCGACGATGGCGAAATGGCTGCCGATGAGGCGGTGGAAGACAAAGCCGAGCAGGCCGGCGGCGGCGAGGCCGGCAAGAATGGCCGCCAGCGCCACCGAGGTGACCGAAAGGATAGACCGTCCCTCGGCGCGCACGCTGGCTGCGACATCGCCCATGACGGCAGCGATGGCCGAGGTGCCATTCAGGCCCATCTGCAGGCCATTGACGAAGCGAGCCGATAGTCCCTCGAGCGCGTCGTCGGCCGCGGGCGACTGGGGCTGAGGCGTTGTGGCGGCGGCTGTGGTGGCGTCGATCGGTGCCTTTGGTGCGGTGTCCGGCGCATCGCGCCATTCGACGGTGACCGGCCGGCCGGAAGCGGCTGCTGCCCGCAGCGTGCTTTCGATCTCCTCGCTTGGCTGACCATGGGTGAGAACGACGGTCACGGGGGGCCGGCGGCGTCTGCGCCCGGGCGTAGAGCGGCGGAAGGAGCATGACGAGAAGGGCGAGCAGCGCAGGCAGGCGAGGCGACGTGGGCAGGAAAGACGCCATGAAATCCATCCGTGAAGCGCCGGGGCGTTGGATGCCGCAGCAGGTCGAACGGCCGCCCGCTCCGGTCGATCTTCCGTCGGCGGAGCAGGGCGGCTCGTTTATGAGGCTATTGTGAAATTTCTGTCCTGTCGACGGGCGGCGCCAGCACCGCCCTTTGCCGGTCACTTCGTGGTGTAGCCGCCATTGACGAGGATGGTCTGGCCGGTCATCCACCAGCCGTCGGAGACGAGGAAGCGGATGAAAGGCACGATGTCCTCGATATCGGTAAGGCCTGTGGTCGAGAACTTCGACAGCGCGGAAGCAGTCTTGTGATAGGCAACGGCATCGGCGCCTTCGGCAGGATAGAAGAAGGGCGTATCCATCGGCCCCGGGCCGATCGCCGTCACCGAGATGCCGCGATCGCCGAATTCCTTGGCGGCGGCGCGGGTGAAGTGTTCAACCGGCGCCTTGGTGCCGGCATAGGCGGCGTAAAACGGCGTGAAGGCGCCGAGCAGCGAGGTGACCAGCGTGCAGACCTTGCCGTTGTCGCTGACATTTTTGCCGGCTTCCTTCAGGAAGAAGAAGGCGGACTTGGAATTGACCGCGGTCATCTCGTCATACTCGGCCTCGGTGATGTCGACGAGCGGCTTCTTCACCACCTTGCCGACCGTGTTGACGGCGATATCGATGCCACCGAGCGCGGCCTTGGCATCGGCAAACAGCTTTTCCACCGCGCTGGCGCCGGTCAGGTCGGCCTGGAAGGCGAAGGCATTGGCACCAGCCGCCTTGATCGCAGCCACGGTCTCCTCGGAGGGGGCCTTAGTTGCGGCGCTGTTGTAATGGATGGCGACGGCGCGGGCGCCCTGTTCGGCAAAATCGCGCGCCAACAAACCGCCGAGGTTTTTCGCGCCGCCGGCGATGAGAACGGATTTACCTCTGATGCTGTGATCGGTCATGGCCAGAACCTTTTCGGTGCTTGAAGGCCGCCCGCTGCGGCCGTCTTTCCACCCGAAGCATATCGTCGGCATCTCTGTTATAAAGCCGCCGTCCGTGACATAACCTGTCAGGAATCTCGAACAATAAGCGGCTGACCATGGACCGGATCGAGCTTTTTCGCATTTTCACACGCGTCGTCGACTGCGCCAGCTTCACTCGCGCCGCCGACACGCTGGATATGCCGCGCTCGTCGGTGTCGGCGGCGGTGCAGGCGCTGGAAACCCGGGTGGGCACGCGGCTCCTGCATCGCACCACCCGCAAGGTTTCGCCGACCCAGGATGGGGCGGCCTTCTACGAGCGCTGCATGCGGCTGATCGCCGATGTCGACGAGACGGAAAACCTGTTTCGCCAGGGAGAGGACTGGCCGACCGGCCGGCTGCGCGTCGAGCTGCCGAGCCGGATCGGCCGGCTGATCGTCGCCCTGAACTCGCCAGCTTCCTCGAGCGATATCCCGGTATCGACGTCGACCTTGGCATGACCGACCGGGCGGTGAACCTGATCGAGGAAAGCGTCGATTGCGCGCTGCGGGTCGGGCCGCGCAGTGATTCCGCCCTGATCGCCCGGCCGATCGGTAACCTCAAGCTCGTCAATGTCGCAAGCCCGGCTATCTCACGCGCTATGGCACGCCCGAAAAACCGGAAGACCTGGCCCGGCATTTCGCCGTCAACTACGCGTCGCCCTCAACCGGCCGGGTGGAGGAGTGGGAGTGGATCGAAGGTGGCGAGACACGGACCGTGGCGATGGCCGGCCGCGTTACCGTCAACAGCGCCGAGGGCAGCATCGCCTGCTGCCTGGCGGATCTCGGCCTCATCCAGATCCCGGCCTATGACGTCAAGGCGCATCTGCAGGCCGGAGACCTCGTCGAGGTCATGCCCGGCCATTGCGCCGAGCCGATGCCGCTGGCGCTGCTCTACCCGCACCGCCAGCATCTTTCCCGTCGCTTCCAGGTGTTTGCCGAGTGGCTGGAGGGATTGATGCGGCCGTTGCTCGCCACCTGATGGGGTGCGTGGCGGCGAAGGCGGGCAGCCGCTGATTGCAAGGGTGGCGAGGCGCGTCGCGGGTTTTGCGGACAAGAGGAGGCGTCCGGTGCGGCGATGGCCCTTACTCATTCGGGCTTCGGACTGTCATGGATGGCCGATCCGCGCCTCTGCCTGGTGCCGGTTTCCAAGTGCCTCATGCCAGCGGATGACGTCAGATAATGCGGGGTGACCGCCGCCCGCGGATGGGGCAATATCAGCGATTACTCTTGTCATCCCCAGCGCGGTGCCTCACCGACAGTGGGCTTTCGCGCGGAGGCATTGTAAGAGCCTGCCGCGTCCAAACGGAGTTCGATCGTGAGCGTTGCCTTCACCAAGGAAGAAAGTGCCGAAACCGCGGCGGAAACCCTTTTGCCCGACCGCCCGGTTTCGCCGCATCCCAACCTTGTCACCGAAGCGGGCCTCAAGGTGCTGGAGCAGCAGCAGCGCGAAGCGCGCGCGGCCTATGATGCGACCAGCGGGATCGAAGACGTCAACGAGCGCCGGCGGCAGGCGGCCGGCCCCTTGCGCGACCTGCGCTATCTTGCCGAACGGCTGCGCACCGCCCAGCTCGTCGCCGCCCCGACCTCGACTGACATCGTCGCCTTCGGCAGCACCGTCACCTTCAGCCGCGACGACGGCCGGGTGCAGACCTATCGCATCGTCGGCGAGGACGAGGCGGACCCGAAGGCCGGATCGATTTCCTACGTTTCCCCGGTGGCCCGGATCCTCATGGGCAAGGGGGTCGGCGATGTGGCTGCCATGGGCGGACACGAGCTGGATATTACGGGGATTTCATAGGGCGGGCGTTTTGTCCGACGGCCATTTCCTCTCGATGCAACGGCGTCAGTCGGGCATTCTTGTGAATGTTCATTCGGTGCGATCCTGGAAAACTGAGGTGTGGTAACTCCAGTCTCCTAAATCTGCTCCAAATGGACAACCTCCTGAAAGTTCACAGCTAGAGGCGCTGGCTTGGCTGCTACTGGCCCGGGATGGGACGATGGCTATCAATCACGGCTATCGTGGAAAGAGAATTCGATATTATATTCAATCAACAAAGGCTTCGAAACAAACTGGTTTTGCCATGGCGCAAGAAAAACCTACAGTCATGCGGCGCACGGTCGTGCTCATCAAGATCGTATGGTCAGTGTCGATCATCGTCGCAGCGACAGCGGTGGGAGCTTCGACTGGCTGGGAGAACCATGGACTTGTCGGAGCGCTAGCTCTTGGATTCGTTGGCCTCTTTGTTGGCGGCTTCCTAAGTTCGCCTTCGCTGCTTTTGCAACTGATAACTTAATATCTCGCCGACGTTGAGCCACTTCACATCGGGGGTGTTTTTCAACGGTATCGGCCAAAAGCTGCCGCTGCCTTTCACCCGGCTACTCGACGGTCGGGGGCGAGCCACGCCGGGTCGTGAGCGGTTGAGTCAGTATCAAGAGCGCAATCTGTGTGGTAGTATTCCGCCACATCCGGAAGACTGATCCAAGCGGCGCATCAATGACGCCGTCCGGTTGCTCGCATTCGCTGCAATCACTGCCGTCACGTCGTCCTGCTCAGAAGCGTCATCGCTGAAATAATCAAGGTGCCGATTCTGAAAGCTCCGCCGATGTTGCCGGCCGTGCCCAAGGCGACCAAGGGCACAGTCCTACGTCTCTACAGTCCGATCGAACCTTTCTTCAGTATGGAATGGCCGCCGAGCGAGATCGAAATGGTGCAGTGCGCGTCCGCCCTCGGACGGAGCTGCCACGAGGGGAGGGTGTTGACATGCGTAGCATGAAATCGACCGCGATTGCATCGACCGCCATCATCACAATCCTGATGGGGTTTGGTGCGGCGAGCGCACAACAGATCACCGGCACACCGGGCAACCCGGATGCCACGACGACGGTCGACGGGCGATATCTCCCCAACCCCCCGCCGACATTCGGTGGTGCGATCGGGCTCAGCGCGAAAGACTCGAAGCCCTATTGGCCGCCGCAGATCGTGCCCCCAAAAGGCGCGCCGAACATCCTTTTGATCATGACCGACGACGCGGGCTACGGTGTCCCTGGTACCTTCGGCGGTGTTGTCCCCACGCCTGCATTGGACCGGATCGCGCAGGCGGGGCTCCGCTACACCCAGTTCAACTCGACGGCGCTCTGCTCGCCCTCGCGCGCGGCTCTGATTACCGGCCGCAATCATCACTCCGTGGGTTTCGGTGTGATCTCCGAGCAGGCCACCGGTTATCCAGGTTATGATTCCATCCTCGGTCTCGATAACGCCAGCGTCGGTGAAATCCTGAAAGACAACGGCTATGCGACGTCCTGGTTCGGCAAGAACCACAACACGCCGAGCTATCAGTACAGCTTGGCGGGCCCCTACGACCAATGGCCCTCTGGGATGGGTTTCGAATACTTCTATGGCTTCATGGGCGGCGAGACCGACCAGTGGACACCCTACCTGTTCCGCGATCACACACAGATTTTTCCATGGATCGGAAAGCCCGGCTACAACCTCACGACTGACATGGCGGATGAGGCGATCGGCTACATGCGACAACTCAGCGTCGTTGCGCCTGATAAGCCGTTCTTCCTCTATTACGTGCCGGGCGGCACCCACGCCCCCCATCATCCAACCCAGGAATGGGTCGATAAGTTCAAGGGCAAGTTCGACATGGGCTGGAATGCCATGCGCGACCAGATATTCGCCAATCAGAAGAAGCTGGGCGTCATTCCGGCGAACGCCCAACTGACGCCGTGGCCCAACGATCTGCCCAAGTGGGATACGCTCGACGCCGACAGCAAGAAGCTCTTCGCGCGCCAGGCGGAAGTCTATGCCGCCTATGTGGCCTACACCGACAATGAGATCGGACGGGTGATCCAGGCGGTGGACGATTTGGGCAAGCTCGACAATACGCTCGTCATCTACATCGAAGGCGACAATGGTACCAGTGCCGAAGGTTCCACCGTTGGCACGCCGTTCGACCTGGCCGCGATCGAAGGCATCAATGTTCCGGTCAAGGAACAGTTGAAATATTACGATGTCTGGGGTTCGGACAAGACCCAGCCGCACATGTCGGTGGCGTGGTCCTGGGCCTTCGACACCCCATTCAAGTGGACGAAGCAGGTGGCATCGCACTTTGGCGGCACCCGGCAAGGCATGGCCATGGCCTGGCCGGCCCGTATCAAGGATGCCGGTGGAATCCGCACACAATTCCACCATTTGATCGACATCGTCCCGACGATCCTCGAGGCGACCGGCATTCAGGCTCCCGTGATGGTCAACGGCGTGGCGCAGAAGCCGATTGAAGGCGTTTCCATGGCCTATAGCTGGGACAAGGAGAACGCCAATACTGCGTCTAGGCGTACGACGCAGTATTTCGAAATGCTGGCCAACCGCGCCATCTACCACGACGGCTGGATGGCATCCACAACGCCGCCGCTTGCGCCGTGGTTGCTCGGTTTGGGTAAGATGCCCGAAGTGGTCAATGGCTACACCTGGGAACTCTACAATCTCAACGAGGACTATTCGCAGAACAACGACCTCGCGGCCAAGATGCCTGACAAGCTTCAGGAGTTGAAGGAACTGTTCCTCGTCGAGGCGGCGAAGTATGGTGTGTTTCCGCTCGACAACGACTTTCTCCAGCGCGTTCTCGCACCCCGCCCGAGTGCCACGGCCGGAAAAACCTTGTTTACGTACTCAGGCGAAATATCCGGTCTTCCATCCGGAAACGCGCCCGACATCGTCAATAAAAGCTACACTGTCACGGCTGAGGTAGACGTGCCGCAAGGCGGCGGCGATGGCATGCTGGTCACCCAAGGCGGTCGCTTCGGCGGGTACGGGCTCTACCTGCTGAAGGGCAAGCCGGTCTTCCTTTACAACCTTCTGGCACTGGAAAAATTCCGTTGGGAAGGCCAGGACGCGCTCACTCCGGGCAAGCATACCATCGTCTTTACCTTCAAATACGATGGTGGCGGCCCCGGCAAGGGCGGCAGCGGAGTCCTGAACGTCGACGGCAAAGAAGTCGCCAGTCAAAAGGTCGCAAACACCGTGCCCTTCCTCATGACGATTGACGAGACCTTCGATGTCGGCGTCGATACCCGCACTGGCGTCGAGGACGGGGATTACCAGGTGCCATTTCAGTTCACGGGAACCATCGACAAGCTGTCGGTGCAACTGAACTAAGCAAGGGCCGGTTCGTCCGTCTGCGCCCCAAGAGGCGTCTCGTACATCCGTGCCGGCAGGGAGGATGAAATGACAGATGTTCAATTTAGTGGGCTTCAGGGCGAAACGGTCACCCTTTCAACCGACCTTTTGGAGATGTTGGGAACTCGGTGTCGCGGGAACGTGTGTTTGGCCGGCCAGGCTGGTTACGACGAGGCCAGGACAATCTGGAACGCCATGATCGATCGGCGGCCTGGGGCTGTGGTGCGCTGCCATGGCGCAGGAGATGTCGTAAAGGCGGTGCAGTTTGCCCGCGACAACGGATTGCTCCTCTCTGTACGCGGTGGCGGTCACAACATATCCGGCAATGCCGTCTGCGAAGGCGGACTTTTGATCGATCTTTCGCCGATGCGTTCTGTCCGGGTCGATGACAAGGCACGCACCGCGAGGGTCGAGCCTGGCGCGACGCTCGGAGAGTTCGACAAAGAGGCGCAGGCGTTCGGTCTTGCCACCCCGCTCGGTATCAACTCAACCACAGGGGTGGCCGGTCTCACGCTTGGGGGTGGTTTCGGGTGGCTCAGTCGCAAATACGGATTCACGGTAGACAATCTGATTTCGGCCGATGTGGTGACCGCCGACGGCGAGCTTGTCCATGCAAACACAACGGAAAATCCGGACCTATTCTGGGCTCTTCGCGGCGGCGGTGGAAATTTTGGCGTGGTCACGTCGTTCGAGTTCAAGCTGCATCCGGTCGGTCCCGATCTGGTATCCGGGCTGATCGTTCATCCGTTTGCCCACGCCCGTGAACTTCTTGCGGGGTATCGCCGCGTGGCGGCCGCTGCGTCCGACGATCTTACCATTTGGGTGGTCCTGCGTAAGGCGCCGCCATTGCCGTTCCTGCCCGAAGAGGTGCACGGCAAGGAAATCCTCGTCTTCGCCGTCTGCTATGCCGGTGAGCCGAGCAGAGCCGAGGAGGCACTTGAACCACTGCGTTCGCTTGGCGAACCGATCGCCGACGTCGTCGGCGTGCAGCCATATTCCGCATGGCAGACGGCATTCGATCCGCTTCTCACGCCAGGGGCATTCAACTATTGGAAGTCGCACAATTTCACGGCCCTGAGCGACGGGTTGTTTGAGATCCTGAGCGAACATATAGGGACGTTGCCGACTGATGAATGTGAAATCTTCATCGGGCAGCTCGGTGGTGCCAGCAGCCGCGTGGCACCCGACGCGACCGCCTATCCGCATCGCGAGGCCAAGTTTGTCATGAACGTTCACACCAGGTGGCGTGACCAGGCCGACGAACAACCCTCCATCGATTGGGCGCGGGCAATCTTTGCCGCGGCTGCGCCACATGCGACAGGTGGCGTCTACGTCAACTTCATGCCGGAGGATGAAACCGAAAGGGTCGCCCAGGCCTATGGTGGCAACCATGCACGGCTGGCGGCGCTTAAAGCCAAGTACGATCCTGGCAATCTCTTCCGGCTCAACCAGAATATCCAGCCAGAACGAAAATCGGGCTAACGCGGCAAAAGCTTTCATGCAGCGAGGAATTCGCGCGGTGCCTAGGAACGCCAACGTGCCGGCGCTCGGCACGTTGGCCATGCGCCCACCGCCGTCAGGCTTGGGACCGCGAATAGACCAGCTCGACACCGGCGTGGAAACAACGCTGGGCCATGGCTGCTGCATCAAGCAGCGGGCAGAAATCCATCCGCTTCATTTGCTGTATTCCGGCGGTTTCTCATGGGGTCGCCTTTGTCGGCACGAAAAAACTCTTGGTTTTCGCCTTCACGGTGGTCTTCGGTTGTTTCGAAGACACGCAGGCGTGTGCTTTCCACATCACTGACCGTTCGCTGGACAACAAGCGTTGGGGGCCACTCAGGAGAGGCTCCCGCACCTGCCGGGAAATCGCCCTCGACATTTGCGCTTCAATGCCTAATCTCCGCGGCAATTCAGTTATGGAATTGCTTGATGTCCCTTCGACTTGCCACCTTCAATATTGAAAATCTCATGAGCCGCTTCGATTTTTCCGGCTTCCGCAATCAGCTCAAGCAGGACCGGGTGCTCAGACTCTTCGAGGTGAAGAGCGAGGCGGAGTATCAGCGGCTGGAGGAGGCGCGGACGATCGCGCATACGGATGATACGCGGCAGATGTCGGCGCTGGCGATTGCCGATTGCGATGCGGATATTCTGTGTTTGCAGGAGGCCGACAACATGGCGTCGCTGCAGGCGTTTGAGTACAACTATCTCTTCCGCATGGTCGGCAACGGCTATCGCCAGAAATACCTGATCGAGGGCAATGATTCGCGCGGGATCGACGTGGCGGTGCTGATGCGCGAGGAAACGCGCGATGGCCAGCCGATCGAGTGCCTCGAGGTGAAGAGCCATGCGGGGCTGACCTATGCGGATCTCGATATCTTCAACGATGCGCTCGCTGCCTCCAGCCGGCCGAACGACCGGATCTTCAAGCGTGATTGCCTGGAACTGGACCTGCGGATCGGCGGGCGGCCGCTGACGCTTTATGTCGTGCATTTCAAATCCATGGGGCCGGCACGCGACGGGCTCGACGGGCGCCAGGCGACGATGCCGGTGCGGGTGGCCGAGGCCAAGGCCGTGCGCCATATCATCGAAAGCCGCTTTGGTCGCGGGCATACGGCTGACAAGATGTTCGCGATCTGCGGCGACATGAATGATTATCAGGAGAAGGTCGACATCCTTGGCGACCGGCGCAACGGCTACGAGTTCGTGCCGCGCGAGGAGGAGGAAAGCGCGCTCGATGTGCTGACTGCAGACGGTTTTGTCGAAAACCCGATGCTGCGCCGGCCGGTGCTCGACCGCTGGACGCTGTTTCACAGCCGCGGGCCGCAGGAGCGGCACCTCTGCCAGCTCGACTATATCTGGCTGTCGCCGGCGCTCGCGCAGCGCAATGCAGCCCAAGTGCCGGAAATCATCCGCGGCGGCCAGCCCTTCCGCACGATCTTTCCGCCGGGGCAGGAGGTGGAGCGCTATCCGCGCACCGGCTGGGACCGGCCGAAGGCATCGGACCATTGCCCCGTGGCCATGACACTGGACGTGTGACGATGGATACTCTCGAAAGCAACCTTGCCCACTGGCCCGAAGAAGGCGAGATCCTGCCGATCTCAGGCGTCGATATCCGGGTGAAGGAGGGCCCGCATCCCTTCCATCTCGATCAGGTGGATACCGCGCAGGAAAACTGGCGGGCGGAGATCGCCGCTAACCCGCATCTCTTCGACGGGCAGATGGTGCTGCAGCGGGCGCTCCGGATCGAGGACGGCCGCGTGGTCGGCGAGGGGCATGTGGTGCCCTATTCGACCTTTCTGTGGTGGCGCAAGACCCGCGCGGACGCCGCCTTCCACCTGTTCGCCATGCCGGTGATCGTGTCGTCCGATGGTGCCCTGATCCTGGTGCGCATGGGATCGCACACGGCCAATCCGGCCCGGGTCTACAGCCCCTCGGGCTCGCTGGAGCCTGATGACGTGGTCGACGGCCGCTGCGACATTCCAGGCAATATCCGCCGCGAGGCGCTGGAGGAAACCGGCATCGACCTCGATGCCGCGACTGCCGAACCCGGCTATCACGTGCTGCACATGGGGCGGGCGGTGACGGTGTTCCGGCTCTACCGGGTGGCGGAAACGGCGGAAGCGCTGGTTGCAAGGGTGGCCGCCCATATCGCCGGCGATCCCGAGCCGGAGATCGACGAGGCGATCGCCATCTGGGGGCCGGATCCGGGTGCGCACAACTATCCGCCGTTCATTTTGCCGATCCTCACCTGGCTGTTTGACGGAAAGCGGTGACGATGTCTCGGGGGCATGGCCATTGCGCTGTGCGGCGGCGGAGCGCGTCGTCTTTGAGATGTGGTCAACCGGTGCGCGGAGCGGCCCTGTTCGTCGGCAGGCGGCGAACGGCAGCGCTATCCATGGGCGGCGCGCGGCTGCTTGGCGTATGCCGGAAAATGGCAGGGGCTGATTCAAACGGTCGGCGTTGGCTTTTCGGCGAACGATCGGCGCAACCGTCAACCGTGCGGAATTGAGACGCTCACAGCGATCGACCCAAGACTTCCATTCTGTGCTGCTTTGTCCCGATGGGGACCGGCCCTGCGGTGCGCACCATCTCGAAGCCCTGGCCTTCCCAGAAGCGAAGGCCCTGTTCATTCTCTGCGAAGACGGCGAGCTCCACGCGGTCCGCGCCTTGTGTCTTCAGCCAGCTGAAGAAGTCGTCGCAGAGTGTTTTCGCCGCGCCGTGCCGGCGAAAGGCCGGATCGATCATCAGCAAGGCGATCCACCAGGACTTCTCCTGCGGATAATTGCGGTCGCAGGCGAGCATGCCGATGAGGTTCCCGGCGCCCGATTTCAATCCGAAGACGAACTTGTCGGCCTCGGTTCTGCCCGGCGGAAAGCTTTGAAATTCTTCGATCGCCACGGTTGCATCCGGTGGATGGCCGCGCTCCAAAACCACATAGTCCTGACAGTTCTGGTAAAGCGGCATCAGTCGCGGTGCATCCGCTTCAATCAGCCCTTCGATCTCAAAACCGGAGAGCGAGATCGGGAATGTCGTGGTCTTATCCATGGCCGGCACATTACATGGCAAAGCTATCGGTACAATCCGCATTGTGGCGGTGCGGCGGCGCCTGCACATCGGTCGTCAGGGAGGACACGGCGTCACGGTCGATAATGTCGATCGTGCCTCTTTTTGGCGTTTCGGACCCAATGCCGAAGAATGATCGTGGCTAGGCAGGCGGCTGCGGCCGGATAGATCGCGGGCCACTGGAACAGCAGTGCGACGATGGCACCCACGTAGCTGGCGAATGCACAATAGATGACGATGGAAAACGACCCGGCATAAAACGAGGTGATGCGGCGATAGTCCTGCAGGAATTCCGCCAATCCCCTGGCGAACGGCGACAAAAGCCCCCGAGACGGTGGGCGTTCGACGCCGCGCCGCGCCTCCATCTCCCTGAGCTTGTTGAGTAGCCGCTTTGTTGTGCTGGGCATTTGTCGATGTTGATGGGCGTCGTGACAGGATTTCATCCGAGATTATCGCAAGAGCAGTTTCGGCAAGGTAAAGGCAACTCTTCCGCGTAGCCGCATTCAATGCGTATCCGACCCCGATGGTGCCCAATGGTCGGGCGTTGGCTCGGATCACCAAAATCCTATAGCCGTAAAGCATGAAGACACTCGCTTGCCTCATCCTATCCGCCGCATTGGCGTTTGCTTCCAGCCTGATCATCGCGGGGTTGTTTCTACCCGTCTACGGCATTTTCGAGGGCGGGACGCACAACTGCCTGAATGACGGTTTGCGGGCGTGTGTCTCCATCATCCCGCTGAGCGCGCTGATTTACGGACCGTTGTTTGTCTTCGCCGGCGTCGTGGTCGGGACGCCCATTTTCATGACGATGCTCGCATCGCGCGGTTGATTGCTGTGGTTGGGTGCGCAGATATGCAGTCAGCAGCGCTCGCCAGATGCGGGGTCCGGGCTGGTGGGCATGATGTCGCGTTGCTGGTGCAGCGCCGCTGGCAGGGGCGCGAGACGGAAGGCCGACATGTGCCGACCCATCCGCACGCCGGCGTCAGGCCTCGATCTTGCGCGCTATTGCGATCTTCGGGTTGCGGAAGCCCATGGCGATCCAGACCCAGAGAAGCTTGGCGTAGAAGGATACGGTGTGGGTCTTCAGGTTGGGGATGTCCTTGGGCAGCCAGGAAGCGTCGGGCAGGTCGCCGACCATGGTGCGCAGCTCGGCCTTCGGCCGCGTCTCGGCCGGCCAGAGGTGCAGATAGAGGCTGAGCCAGTGCGCGCCCTTCATTTCCAAAAACATCGGCGTGTTGCAGCAGGTGGCGACGACGCGGCGTGAGCCCGCACCCTCTGACAGCCGGAATTCGCTGAGGTTCTCCTCGCCGGAGACAATCGTGATCCGGTCCTTGCGGTATTCGGCGCTGGGGGTGGCCTCATAGGAAGTCAGGATGTTGCGGGCGCCGGGCAGGGCGCCAAGGCGGGCGGCGGCCGCCCTGCAGCTGTCGCAAAGGCATTCGGAAACAAGGATCGGCGCTCCCTGCACTTTCAGCCGTGTCTGTCCGCAGGCGCATCCGATATGGGTGGTATCGCTCATGTCGCATCCTCCTCAAGTGACGTGAAACAGGTGCCGGATGTACCGGTCGAGATGGTCGAGGCTTTCGCGCGCAAGCTCGGGGTCGTTGCCGGCCTTGGCGAGCACGAAGCCGCCCTGGATGACGGCCTGCGTGTGCCGGGCCAGGCTTTCGGCCGTCCAGGCGTCGACAATGCCGCGGTCGCTGCGTGCGGCCTCGATGTCGGCTTCGAGCGTGGCGGTATGACCGAAGATGCTGCGGGCGCAAGCCTCGCGAATGTCGGGCGCGCTGGCATAGACCTCCTGCGCCAGCGTGCCGACCAGACAGGTGAACTCGGTGATTTCACCGAGGATGATCGCCTTGCGGAAGGCGACGTAGGCGAGAACGCGCGCCAGCGGATCGGGCGGTCCGTGATAGGGGGCGGCGGCGAAAAAGTCGGTCGTCGTTTCCGCCCAGTAATCGGCCGCAGCGACGCCGAGCGCGTCCTTGCTGGCGAAATGGTGGAAGAACGCGCCCTTGGTGACGTCAGCCGCACGGCAGAGGTCGTCGACGCTGGTGGCCGCAAAGCCTTTTGCGCGAATGACATCGCGCGCCGCATCGAGAAGCCGGATCCGTGCGTTGCCGCGTTCGGGTGATTGCTTTGTTGGTCTGGGCATTTAACCAACATACCATACGGTCGGTATGTGTCAATGGCGGGATTTTTTGGTAACTGGGCGATAGGAGCGATCCCGAGCGGCTATGAGGGTGATTTTCGTGTCATTGCATTGACGAAGGCCGGAATGGGACGCGACACGGGGTACCTCACGGGCCCGGATCATGATGGGCAAATGCCTGAATTTATTCAAGGAATTGCGCGCGCTATTTAACGCAACGCAACATCTCCATGCGGCCCCGGTTTTGGCGCAACGCGCCATAACGGTTTGGCGCCGGAGCGATGGCGAAGGGCGGGTAATGCGAGGGGATGGTTCGCGACCATCAGTCGGCGGCAGTGTCGGCGATGGGAAGCCCAAGGTCCTGCCATTGCTCGCGCGGGATGGCATCGCCGACCTTGAAGTCGAAGCCGACCACTGTCGTTCGATCCGGCGTGACCGAGCAGGAATAGGCGATGCGCCACCATTGCCGTTTGCTGCGAAACGCTCCGCCATTGGTCTTCAGCGTTTCCCCGGAGAACTTCACGCCCGACAGGGCATAGGCGACGAGGTAATCCGGATCGAGGTCGGCCTTCCAGCGGTGGACCTGTTCCATCGCTTCGAGATTGCAGAGCTGCACCACGCGCTCTTCGGGCGCCAGCTGCGCCAGACCCTTACGCGCCTGGCGGCTACGCGGCGAGGCGAGGATGCCGGCGGAATAGAGGTTTTGGGCGTGCACCAAGCCTGGGGCCTGCGGCGCGGGCTGGTTGCCGCGGGGGCGCTCGTCGGTCGTCTTGGCCGGCGTCTTCAGATTTTCGCGCTGCGGTTCTGGCACCGGCAGGCTCGCTTCCGACGCGGGCACGGCAGGTTTCGGCTTTTCCGGCACGCCGGCCAGGATTTCGACCTCGATGCTGTCTACGGCGCCCGGCGGGGGCATCAGCTTCGGCGGCAGGCGCGAGAATGCGGCGAAGGCGAAGGCATGCAGCACCAGCGCAAGCGCCAAGGCCCACCAGATCGTCGTGTCATCCGCCCGTCGCATCGTTTGCTGCATGCGCTACTGCCCGCTCCTTAAATCCTATTCGATTTAAGGATAAAAACATGCAGCCATTCAAAGTGCTACAGCGACCTTTGCGCGTCTAATAGATGCGCGGCGCTGTAGATCACGTCGTTCAAGATCGGTTTGCTGCGTTGTGTTTTGAAGTGTTGCCCGTTTCGACGGGGTCGCAGAAGCGCTCTACCTCTTTGTTCTTAGCTTTTCCTGACGGAAATCCGCTTCGCACTTTTCCTGGAAGTGCTTTGGCTTCTCGCCCTATGCACGTCGTGACGCGGAAGCGCGGGACATTTTCGGGCGCCATGCATGAGATCAGCACCAAATCCGCGGCACGGTCGCGCATTGGCGGCCGCGGCGATCACTTTTCCGGCACCGGCAGGGGCGTTCTTGCGCAGTCGTGCCGCTGACGGGTGTCCCATGCGGTCAACGGCGGCCTTGTTTTCGGCCCAGTGGCGAGGGGGATCGGATAACGATGGGTGTGGTGCACGATGGCGTTTTTGCGCTTGCCGCCCGGGCGATGACATTGCAAGTTCGTGGCCGGACTATATTCGCAAGGGGGAATAAATGCCGCTCAGCTACGCGATCTACGATGTCTTCACGCAGAACCGGCTGGAGGGCAATCCGCTGGCCGTCGTCTTCGGGGCGGATGCACTCGACGATCAGGCGATGCAGACGATCGCGCAGGAGTTCAACCTTTCGGAGACGGTGTTCATCCGCCGGCCGGGCGGGGCGGCGCATACGGCGCGGCTGCGCATCTTCACGCCGGGGCGCGAGCTTCCCTTTGCCGGGCATCCGACCGTAGGTGCTGCGGTGGCGATCGCCGAAAGAGCCCACGGCATGGCTGAGGAGAGCGCCGATCTCGTGCAGGTACTGGAGGAGAAGGTGGGGCCGGTGCGCTGCGCCGTGCGCATCAAGCCGGGCGAGGCGAGCTTTGCCGAATTCGACCTGCCGCGCAGATCGACCCGGCTCGACGCCCGCTTCGACAAGCAGGCGCTTGCCGACGCGCTGAGCCTGAAGACCTCGCAGATCGGCTTCGAGAACCATGCGCCGTCCTTCTGGAGCGCCGGCGTTCCCTTCGTCATGGTGCCGCTGCACGATGTATCCGCGGCCGCTACCGTCGAATTCGACCCGCAGCGCTGGGAGCATCTGGCGCCGCTTGCCGAAGGACGCCTAGCGTCTGCCTATCTCTATTGTCGCGGCGGCATCAACCACACGGCGCGGTTCCACACCCGCATGTTCAGGCCCGAGATGGGCCTTGCCGAGGACCCGGCAACGGGTGCGGCGGCGGCAGCACTTTCCGGTGCCATCCACCACTTCGACCAGCTGGTCGATGGCCACCACCCCTTTCTGATCGAGCAAGGGGTGGAGATGGGGCGGCCGTCCTTCATCCACCTGCATCTCGATGTGGCGGGCGGCCAGATCAACACGGCGCGCATCGGCGGCCATGCAGTGAAGATCGCCGCCGGCGAGCTGCTGCTTTAAGGGAGCATGGCGCAGGGGCGGATGTCAGGGCGCTTGTAGCGTGCCGCGATCCCTGGGGTTGGCCAGTCGGACTTTAGGCGTGTCGCTACCCGCAAACCGGCTGCACGCTTTTGCGCGACATGCGCTTGGGTTCTTGTCCTCGATGTATTTAGCCTGATGCATGTCGTCGTCCCGAGGCCGCGATATGCTTTGGGAGGCATGCATTCGCCACAGACGCGGCGTTCAAGGTCGGGCAGGGGAAAAGACGGCGTGTTGTTTCAGAGGCTTATGGTGGGTGCATCCAACGCAGTTGGCGAGAAGGGCGGCAGATCCTGTGGAAAAAGCCTGTTTTCCGCCCGTCTGAAATTTTTTCCCAAGAATTTTACAAAGGACGCTAGACAAGCCGAAAGAACGCCTTTATACGCCCCTCCAGACCGCAGCGACAAACACCGAAGCGGTCCGGATGGGTGATTAGCTCAGTTGGTAGAGCAGCTGACTCTTAATCAGCGGGTCCACGGTTCGAGCCCGTGATCACCCACCAAAACTTCCTTAAGCCGCTGATTTATTTCCAAAATTCCTGCTCTGTAAGAAGTTGCCGGTTTCCAAGAATTTGGAAACGGATTCCAATTTACATTGCGTTCTTGTTCCGGAAAGCAGCCGGTTCAATCTCGCTCCAACGAGCCTCCATCAGCTTCATTGCGTCCTTCGCCAATGACCGCAGCGCGACCTCTCGGCCGTAGTGCTGAACCATCTGCGCCGACATGTTGCAGATCGCCCCGACCTGGTTCTCGGTGCACCCAACTTCCAGCAGATTGATGACCGCGTTTTTGCGCAATCCGTGAAAGTCAATCCGCTCGTCGCGGAACCGTGTGAACTCGTGCTTCTTCATCAGCTTCTGCCATTCGGTCCGGAAACCGTCGGCCGACTTATAGGAGGGGGCCTGGGGCGGCCCACTACATGTGGCTGGAGATCGAAACGGCCACGGAAAGCCCACCAGATTAGATCAACTTGGCGAGCTTGGCGCCGTAGTAGCTCAAGCCACCGCTGACGATGAGGCCGACCCAACTTACCCACATAGGAACTGTCCAGCCGTCGATGACAACCGAAAAACCTATGAGAATGCGAACCAAGTGCACCATTGCAACGATCCCGAATATTGCGGCCGCAATCGTCAAGAAGGTCTTCTCGGTCATCGGAAGTTCCTCGTCTCAGAAACAAATAGTCTCTATCACACGCGCATCAGGGTCGTCTTGCGCCGGATCGCTCTGTGACCATACCGCAGCAGCTATGGTCGCCATGTGCAAAGTTGGTATAAGCAGGGTGAGCACTTGCAGCCAGCTAATGTCCACGTGGCGTGTCCTCCTGCAGGAGAGGCGAGTGCCGCTTGCGTGCGAGCAACACGACACCGGCGCCAATCTCGAACATCTCGGCATTCGAATTCATCGCGAGGAAATTGTTGTCGGCAAGTTCCATCAGCGCCGTCGCCACTTCCTCGCGTGACCGTCCGGCCTGGAAGGCCCGATCGGCAATCGACTGAAATTCGGCTTCTATCGCCTCCTGGCAATGGAGGTCGCGATCTGGATGGCATTTGGGATGCTTCGGCGCGGCGATTTTCGGCATGGCGTGTCCTCCCGCAGAAGATGGTAGGGCGCGGGTTGCCGTTCTCAAGGCCTAGCTAATTCACTGATGCCTTCTCGAACACGATGTGCATGTCGGTCCAACCGCGCTGGTAGGCCTCTTCGAGCACGTCGCACGACACGTCGTCGTCGACCCCGTTGACCCAATTTGCATGAGCAAGGTGGAAGATGCCCACTAGGCAAAACTCACGCAAATCGTCGTCGTCAAGCTCGGTGATGAAGGGGGTTGCTTCCATGATGGTCTCCTTTGATCGGAGGCTAAGGCGCATCGGTTGCGGTTGGCTACTCTCACTAGTGATAGTGATTTTTCGGGGTAGTCGACTCGACAAGAGCACGGATCGAAGAATTGGCCGGAGGGTTTCCCCTCCGGCCCCAGGCGCTGTGATGCCGAGGGTAGCGTCGCACGGCTCACACGCAAGGCTGCCACTAGCGCGATCAACGTCAGGCGTCATTCCCGGAGGTCTGTACCGCAAAACTTGACGTCGACCTTTTGAACCTGCCTATTCAAGAAATCTTAGGCGGACTTCCGCAAAGTGGATGCACGCGCGCGCCGGAGAAAACATGAAGTGCAGGAATAGTCCGATATGAAGGCTTCAACTGCCATCCCGCTTGCTCTGCTGCTCGGCGCTGCCACGATGCCGTTCTTGGGAACAACCGACGCGCAGGCACAGAACCGCGACGTCGATCAGTCGGTATTCGCCTTCGGCGGCACGATGGTCGACGCGGACATGTTCCAGTCAGCCAATCCTTTCGGCGTCAAATACGCCGACCTCCCGATCGTCGGCCTCGGCTACCAGTACTTCCCGGTAAGGATGGGCTCCTTCAGGTTTGGACTGGAAGCGGGGCTCGCCGGAAGATTCGGCGGGCATCCGAATGCGGAATTCTGGGGCGGCGTCGTCGGTCGCTACGACGGTTTCGAGATTGGCGATGCTGTCCGTATCTCGCCAGCCCTTACGTTTGGCATCAGCTATGTCACGCATGCCCAGGAGGGACGGGAGCGCCAGAACGAGCTGGAACGCAACGGGAATGCCAGAACCCTGTTCTATCTCGGCCCCGAGTTGAACCTTTCCTTCGAAACCATGCCCGACGTTGATTTCTTCTGGCGGGTTCACCACCGGTCCGGAGCCTGGGGGACGCTCGGCGACATGCACGGAGGCTCCAATGCAAATGTCCTTGGCGTGCGGTTCAATTTCTGAAGGACCTTCTTCGTCTCCAAATCTTCCGAATGCCACGATTTATGTTCTCTATCGGTTGCGCCATCGCACTGCAGCCGATCGAATTCCTTAGTTCACCAAACGCCGAACGGCATTGGCAATGTGTGTCGGTCGTTTGTGGAATTACAGAAAATAATCTAAATAGCGATCAGAATCGGTTGCCAATTCGCGATATGTTCCGGCGTTTCTCGTGCTTTGTCCTAAGCACATTGGAAACAGCTTTACTTGGGCGGTGGCGTTTTCAGCCTAAAGTCAATTACTCTTAATCAGCGGGTCCACGGTTAGAGCCCGTGATCACCCACCAAAACTTCCTTAAGCTGCTGATTTATTTCCAAAAGTCCTGCTCTGTAAGAATCGATCGGCTGGCTTTGGTCGACCGTTTCGCGTCTCATGTTGACCATTGAGGACAGCTCCGCCGGTTCCCTTAAGTAGACATCGTGCAAAAAACTCCAGAAATAACAGAGCCCTGGCGTAAAATGAGTGGTTTCGAACTCTGTTTGCTGCTCAGTACCGTAGAAATATGAATGTCGCGCAAGCAAAGCCGTCTTGCGACGGCGTGCAACACACACGTCCTACTGCATTAGCGAGGGGCAGACCATGACGACCAGACGGAATCTCCTGCTGGCAGCCACAGCCGTCGCAGCGACGGAAGTGCCACTCAGACCGCAGCACGTCGTCCGATACGCCCGCCACTGAAGCCTCGTTGCCCCGAAGGGCGCATCGCGTTCGAGGTTTAGTTACACGCTCGTAACAGTAATTTACGTTGCTCTAAGCCCGGAAGCGACGCAGCGTAAGTGGTGCACTGAGGGAATTCTATTTCACAGATCCAACGGAATTTTAAAGGTTCGGCCATGAGAGCAATGATACGTACGACGAGACTGCTTTGCGCCGCCGCCGCGGCAGTCCTGATAGGCTTGAGTACTGCTTCTGCTGCCGATACGGCGCAGACCTACAAGATGACGACGCCCTTTGCGTCGGGCGTCGCGGTTCCGGATAAGATCGAGTCCTCGATCGGGACGCTGAATCTCAATTACGGCTACCCGTCGGCCGATACCGTCGACAAAATCTACGACAACCTCGACCGTTCGCGCGCGCTGCAGGCTTATCTGCTGGCGATTCCGATCGTAAATCAGGCCGGCATGCGCGACTCGATACGCAAGTTCGGGCCTGATAACCAGACCGACGTGATCTGGGAAAATCTGGTCGATCCGAAGTCCGTGGAGCTGACGGCCAACGATAACACGATCTACAACTACGTTTGGGTCGACACGAGCAAGGGACCGTTGGTGGCCGAGATACCGCCCAAGGTGCTGGGGATGGTCGACGACTTCTGGTACAAGTGGGTGGCCGACATCGGCATCACCGGGGCCGATAAGGGCAAAGGCGGCAAGTACCTCCTGTTGCCGCCTGGATTCAAGGGCGACATACCATCGGGGTATCACGTGGTGCGGCCGAGCACTTTCGGCAGCTACCTCGTCTTTCGCGCCTTCGTTGTAGACGGTTCCACCCAGCCCGGGGTTGACTCGGTCAAGAAGCACCTGCGGATCTATCGCCTGGACGAGGCCGCCAACCCGCCGCCGATGAAATTCGTCAATGCCTCCGGAATTCCGGCGAATTTCGTCTCGCCAGGCGACTATTCGTTCTGGAGCCTGTTGAACCAGGTCATCCAGGAAGAGCCGGCGGACGGTTCCGATCCCACCACCTTGGGCCTGTTCGCCTCGATCGGCATCGTCAAGGGCAAGCCCTTCAATCCCGATGAGCGGATGAAGAAGATCCTCACCGATGCCGCCAACATCGGCGCCGTGACGGCCCGGACGATCGCTTTCAAGGTTCGCGCGAAGGATGCGTATTTCTATCCTGACAGTACGTGGCGCCTGCCGTTTTTTGGCGGCTACAAGTTCGAGTCGGCGCCCGGTGTCAGCAACCTGGATGGTGCTGTCTTCTACTATTACTTCGCCATCGGCGTGACACCGGCGATGGAAGAGAAGATGGTGGGCGAGGGCTCGCAATATCCGTGGTCGGTTCAGGATTCGGAGGGCAATCCCTTTAATGGCGGCAAGACCTACAAGCTGCGCCTGCCGCCAAATGTCCCGGTCAAGGATTTCTGGTCGGTCATCGTCTACGACAACCAGACCCGGTCGATGGTGCAGACCGACCAGCAAGCCCCAAGCGTCAGTAGCCAGAACAAGGGCGTCAAGGCCAATGCGGATGGTTCGGTGGATGTCTATTTCGGACCGAAAGCCCCGGCGGGAATGGAGAACAACTGGGTGCAGACAATCCCGGGCAAGGGCTGGTTCATGATCCTTCGCCTGTACGGTCCGCTGGAACCTTGGTTCAACAATTCCTGGCGGCCTGGTGAGATCGAACTGGTGAAATAGGGGAAAACAGTCGAACGAGCGGATGGTTCGCCATCCGCTCGTTCGATCGTCAGGCGAAGGTTCGTCTCGCAGCGCCGATCGGAGCCGTGCGCTGGCCAAGGCCAGCCGCTCTGGAGGTAAATCCGCGCGCCACCCATCTTGAAAAATCGCAATTGTCGGATTACCGGATATCTCATGAAGATCTTCTCCGGAATTGCGTTTGCTGTTGCTACCCTCTTGCTTGTTTCGTCCTGCAGCGAAACTGGTCCGTCCGGGGATTCCCGGGCTGGCGTCGAAAATGCCCATCTGAGCGAAAAGGCCAAGGCGAAGCCTGCGAGCGGCAAGAAGGCCAAGACTGCAACTGCGGCCGAGGCGAAGGCGCTGGCTGATGCGAAGAGCCCAAGACAGTGCAAGACCCCGAGACAGCAGTGCGGCTATGGCGCAGGTCCGGCCGGCGAGCCGTGTTCGTGCTGGTCGAACGAGGGCTCGCCCGCAATGGGCGTGACCGTCAAGTAGCGAGAGGCAATCTGTCCCGGCCGCCGCGAATCTCTGCGCCTATGTGCCGAGGGCAGGGGTAAGGGCGTGGTGCATCTCGCCCTATTGTTGACCGTGCACTATCAAGTGATCTGTCTGGCTCCATCAGCCGTGTTCGGTTGATGGGGTCTTTTTTGTCGGCAGCGCTTCCGTTTCGACAGACGCAATCCACTGCATCCTCACCTTCAGGCCTTGCCGGCATGCCAACAGGCCGCCGCGCTCGAGCCTCTCTCGCCGATCCTCCAAAAATATTTCGGACGCATGTCGAAATCCGACGGCGGCTTCCGTTCTTGGGTCGTACGCAACTCAAACCGGGGATATCCCCATGATGCTGACGACCACTTCCCTCTACGCCCTCCTGCTCATCCCAATCTGGTTCGTTCTCTGGATCAGGGTGAGTAACGCCCTCCGGCGCAGGGCCGGGATCTCGCCGAGGAGGCCCTGTTTCTGTGCCGGCTGCTGAACCGGCTTCGCCCTGAAGATCCAGAGATCGAGGGGTGCCTTGCGCTTGTGCTGATCACGCATGCGCGCTGCCTGGCGCGCGTCGACGGCGATGGCGTCACCGTGCCGCTCGGCGAGCAGGACCGGACGAAATGGAACCGGGGGCAGATCGACGAGGGGCTCGGGTTGATCGATACCGCCATGCGGCGGCGCGCGCCGGGGCCATACCAGATCAAGGCCGCCATTGCCGCCTGCCACGTTCAGGGCGAGGCATCCGACTGGGCGCAGATCGTACTGCTCTATGACAGCCTGCTGCGGCTGGAGCCGACGCCTGTCGTGCGGCTCAACCGGGCGGTGGCGCTGTGCGAGGCGGGGTGGCAGGAACCGGCGATGCGCTCGCTCGACGCGCTTTCGGCCGAGCTTCGGGACTACCAGCCCTATCATGCGGCGCGAGCGGAGCTCCTGTCGCGGATGGGGCAAGCGGACGAAGCGGCAAAAGCCTATGCGATCGCCATTGCTCTCGCCGGTTCGCCTTCCGATGCGGCCTTCCTGCGGCAGCGGGCAGAACGTCCTTTGCGAACAGCCACTTGAAGTTTCACCTTGCAACAACCATCTCGAATCCAGGGCGTGCAACTGCGCGCTGGCAGTGACGCCTTGGTGAAACTTCATTCGTGGAGGTTATCAAATGGCGTACCATTTCATGGAAGGCAAAAGAGGGCAGGATTGGTGCAATCTTGCGCTGGCAGTGTGCCTTTTCCTTTCTCCCTGGGTGATCGGGTATAGCATGGAAACCGTTCCGGCTTGGAATGCCTGGATTGTTGGGCTTGCGCTTGCTGTGCTGGCCTACGCTACTCTCTCGGTCTTCGCAGAGTGGGAGGAGTGGGCCAATCTGGCGCTTGGGGCATGGCTGGTCGTGTCGCCCTGGGTGCTCGGCTATGCGGTCAATATGAGCGTGATGTGGACGCACGCCGTCCTCGGGCTGCTCGTGGCCGCCGTGTCGGCCTGGGCGGTTTGGGCGCATCGCCACGATCCGCATGCGCATGCGTGAAAGAGCATCGTCTGATAATCCATGATGGCCCCGGTAGGCGCAAGCCGAAGGGCCATCATGGACGAAGGACAGGTTTGATCGAAGGGTTCTCAAGGGACTGACGACACGTGCGTTCATTGGAACTGTTCGTTAAGTTCTCATGGCTCCGGGGCTGGGCTCCGGGTCTGGGGCGGAGCAGCGTCTTGCAATGCTGGTTGGGCCCTACAGCGCCGCGCATCCTGTTGGACGCGCAAAGGTCGCTGTAGCTTTGAATGCTGCATGTTTTTGTCCCTAAGCCGGATAGGGTTTAAGGAAACATGCGGTAGCAATGAAATCGGAAAATCGCTGGAATGATAGACCAATGGCGAGCGCCGACGCCGGCTTTCCATTGTCGGGCCGCGATCGCGGGCGGCGGCTTTCCGGACCGCGAGGCGCCGTTGCGCCCACGGCGCCGGCGTTCAGCGGTTTATGGGCAGCAACCGAGGCGTCTGCAGGCGAATGTATAGGTCCTGTCGGGCGGCTCGAAGACTTGCTGCGCGGACTGCAATGCGGACCAGACGACACTCCTGACGTTGTCGGCAAATAGGGCAAGGAACGTTCCGATCGGGCCTTCCGCCAGCGGGCCGTGGATGGCGGCATGACCGAGCCCCTCGTCGAGTTCGTACGACTGCTCGGCGGTGATGTGCAGCACCTCACCCCGCGTCAGATCTTCCGGGTTGGGGACGCCGACATAGGCGAGCACGGTGGAAGCCAGGAGCTTGCAGACCTGCTTGCAGGCGCGGCAGGACAACTCGCTGGCGGCACTGACAAAGGCGCTGCCGATGCGAGCGATGATGGCGCGAAACCGGCTGCCGGGTCGGGCGCGGATCTCCAGAAAGGCATCGTAGGCCCGCCGCGCGGGGGGTATGATATAGAGCCGCACGCGATCGGCGAAATCCCTGGCCAGGTTTGCGACATCCGGGCCCCTGAGCGTGAAGGTGACGTCGCCGGCCAGGATCTCCAGAAGCAGAACGATGTGGGAATCCTCGTCATCGAACAGGATGCGCTCGTCGATTTCGACGCTGCCTTCGCCAACGAACTCCCGCACCTCTATCGTGTGCTCGCGGATTTCGGTTCGTTGCAGAAACATTGCCGCCCCCAGGGTCGCAACCGTGGGCATATCCTACAATGCGGGGCGGAACCGGGACATTAGCCTTATCTGAGTATCGACCCCGTTTGCTGACTAAGCCTGCGGAGTAACGCAAGGGCAAGGGCCGTATCTCCGACGCTTTGCGAGGTAAAGCGCATCACCGGGAATGCCACGCGGACGGGAACTTTTTGCCGGGATTCGACTTTCCGTAGCGACAACCAAACAGGAGTATTTGCGATGCTCAAGTGGGCGCTGATCTTCTTCGTCGTTTCATTGATCGCCGGCTTTCTCGGCTTCTCCGGCGTTTCGTCGGCAACGGCGGGCATCGCCAAGATCCTGTTCTATCTTGCTTTGATCGTCTTCCTGATCTTCCTGGTGCTGGCGTTCATGGCCGGTAGCGTTGTCGTTTGAGGTGACGAGGGCTGCGGCGCCGACACTGGCGGACATATCGAATTTTCTGTCGCCGCCGTCAGCGAGATGATACGGACCCGCGCATGAACCAGACCTTCCTTGCCGATCGCGCCTGCGGCACCTGCACGCTCTGTTGCCGGCTGCCGGATATCGATGCGCTGGCAAAGCCGGCCAACGAATGGTGTGAGAATTGCGTCGAGGGCAAGGGCTGCCGGATCTATCAGCGGCGGCCGCAGCTTTGCCGCGATTTTCTCTGTCTATGGATGACGGATGAGCGGCTCGGGCCCGAATGGGATCCTGCGAATTCGCACATGATGATCTATCGGCAGGGGCCGCAGATCACCGTGCTTGTCGATCCGGACTTCCCCGATATCTGGAGACGCGAGCCCTATTGGCGGCAGCTTTCGGACTGGGCAAGCGAGCCGACGACGGAGGGGCAATATGTCATCGTCTTCGCCGGCGATGCCGTCTTCAAGGTCGATTGAAATGTTTCCGTCATCGACGGACGAAAACCGCTTCGCATTTTTCCTGGAAGGGCTCGGTCTCTTTGTTTTTCGCATTTCCTAACGGAAAACCGCTTCGCACTTTTCCTGGAAAGGTTCTGCGCCCGGTAAGAAAAAGCCCCGCGCGATGGCGGGGCAAGCAAGCACCCAAAATGGCTCAGGGTGCGGGGAAGCGCAGTTCATAAAGGAACGTACTGCGCGGTACGGTAAATACTATGCCGACCTTGGGCTGGGGAAGGTCCGATTCGGCGATTCCGGTACGCCTGATGAAATAAATACGACGGGCGAGCTGTAGCGGCGCGGTTGCGCGGGCCGGCAGTACGGCTCAGGGCCGCCGGGGCGAGACAGGTGGCGGGCCTATTCCGGCGTCGTCAATTCCTCGTCCCAGGCCTCGAGGCTGCCCAGGATCTCCCTCAGCGTCTCTCTTCCCTGAACCCAGAGGCCTTCGTCCGGGATCGGCTGCACATCACCGCCCGCCGCCGCGATCGCGCTTCTGACCTCTTCCGGGCTTTCGCGGACATATTGGCGCTTGCCGCCGATATCCAGCGCTGACCCTAGGCCAGGCACGCGGTGGTTGGGCGCAAGCGGCATTGGCCCCTTGGCCGCGTGCACATTGACCCAGACCGGCGCGCCGATGCGATGGGTGAAACGATAGAGGGATGGCAGCTCGGCCTTGACGGCAGCGGCGACGGCCGCTGCCTCCTCCTGGACGAAAAAGGTCTGGCCGGCATTGATCAGCGTGTTGCCGAGACCGTCATCGAGGCGCGGATCCGTCTTGCGGATGCGCAGCACCTGGCTTGCCTCTAGCTCCAAAGGGGTGCCACTCCTTCGCATAAGCCTGATCATGAAATCCTCTCGAACGACAGGTTTAAGAGTGCTCCAAGTTTCGGAAGGTGTCGAGTGGGCGGTGCCGGCACGAAACTGGTTTAGTCCTTGTTTTTGTTGTCGGACACGTTGATTTTACCAGCGGGCGCGTCATCTCGTCAGGCGAGGCAAATCAAGACGGAGATGAGGATGTCCAGGGCCACCATCGCGCTGGTGTGTCCGGTGCTGCTTTCGCTGACGGCCTGCGGGAACACGGTGCGCGGATTCCAGAAGGACGGCACCGAGACCGGCCTTGCTCTCGACAATGCGACGTATCGGGTGCTGAAGGCGAGCGCTCAGTAAAGAGCGCCCGGCCTTGCCACCGGGAGACGGCCGCGCGTCTTTGCGAGCCAGCGCGGTTCCGGTAAAGACGGAAACGCGCTAGCTCCTTGTTTTTTACGAAAACCGCTTCGCACTTTTCCTGGAAATGCGCTGGAGCGTTTCCCGTTTAGACTGAGCCGCAGAACGCTATGGCTCTTTGTTTTTACGCATTTCCTGACGGAAAACCGCTTCGCACTTTTCCTTGAAATGCTTTAGCGCGACGGCACCGCGGTCGGCCGCGTCACCGTCTCGCTGCTGCCAAAGATGATGGCCGCAAACAGGAGCACGCCGATGAAGGTGATGACCGACGCGATGGCGACCACCGGCTCCAGTTGCGGGCTGCCGGTCAGCATCAGGTACAGCGACGGCACCAGCAGCGCGACGCCGGCGGTGTAGACGCAGTACTGGATCATCGCCAGACGCTTCTGCGCCTTGGCCGGGTTCAGCGCGTGGTAACCACCGAAGATCGCCATCGTCACCCATCCCAAAAGGTTTGCATGGGCGTGGGCGCCGATCGCGCTGTGATCCTGGCCGATGGCCATGTGCAGGCCCATCGATATGCCGATGATCAGAAAGATGATCGCTGTCTTGAAATACAATTGTGCTAGGCGTGGCATAAAGTAATTCCCCTCTGTTCCTGCCCCACCTGATTATTAGCATTTTCGCAGATGATTGCTGCCTGCCTTTATTGGGTAGTTCTTTGGGCTGGGTGCGAGATCAGCAGCTGACGGCGATACCGCGATTGGCGAAGAAACGGTCGAAGGTGGAAAGCGGCACGACGACATCGGCTTGATTGGCCCGGTCATGGCCGGAAGGATTGTGAAACCGGACGCTCTCGCGCGAGGCGGCCGTTACCAGCACGAGGTGTCCGCCTTTTGAAGGCGGCTCGCGCTGCGGCCACCGTATGGCGCTGCTGACCGAAGCGATGAAGAAGCGGCCTTCGGAAAGCACCTCCGGAATGTCCGTCGTCGGGATGTTGGTCAGCGTTTCGGCGGCAAGCCCGAAGCGCTCGCCGACGAAAGACACGAAGGGAGCGTAGATCAGTCCCTTGATCGAGGCATCGGCCTCGTTGACGACATAGCCGCCATAGTCGGTGCAGCCGCGCGCAAGCGACAGGATCGGGTGCAACTCGCCGCGTGCGGCCAGGATCATCTTCAGGCAGGCCATGCCGCAGACATTCACCGCCCAGCGCGCATATTCCTCAATCGTCTCAGCGCCCGAGTTGCGCCAGAGCGGATCGCGGTGAAGGGCCGCCGCACCCTCCGACAGAACCGCCAATGTCATCTCCGGGCTTTCCCATTGGCTGAAATAGGGGACCTTGTGTTCTACTGTTTCCATACCGCTTACTCCGTCGGGCGCGACGCAACTTTTGTCATTGGCGCAAGCCCCTATCAAGCCGGTAGAGCAGCGCGTGGAACTGGCCCTTGCTTGGTGCGCGCGCCGGCATTCGCTGCACGATGTGCCGGACTTCGGGTGGTGCCTGCGCGATCGCCCAGCGGACTTCCGCTTCGATGATGCCGGCCGGATCGACGGCGGCGAGCGCTGCGGCTTGCGCGCCGTAGGCTGCCGGGCCAAGGATGTGGTTGACCTGGTGAGGGGTGGCGTCGGATGGGCGTAGGCGGATCCGGCGGGCAGCCATTGCGGCGCGGGCGGCGGCGGAGGCTGCGGGATCGCCGGCCTGGCGTGCAGCGGAATTGGCCGCCCAGGCTAGCTTGCGCAGCGCTGCAGTCCGCGCACCGCCTTGCGCAAAGGCGCGGATGGCCGAGAGAGCTGCGCGCGGGCGGGTATCATCAGGGGCCTCCGTCTCGAAAATGGGGAGGGCGCGTTCGGCGCAAACGGCAGCCCAGAGCGCAATATTGCGCAGGTCTTCTTCGTTCAGCAGTGGCGGATTCGTTTCGATGGGCATCATCTGCGGTCCCGGCGCGATGGGCGTGTCGATGTCTGTTTCGATGAAGCGGGGGATTTCGGCAATATCAGGGCGTGGCGTGGAGCGTCCCCCAAAGGCTGTCACGTTCAACGCCTCTCTACGGCCGGCCAAGGGTGTTTCTAGTCTCAGAACCGCTGCAGCGCTTTGTTTTCACGCATTTCCTGACGGAAAACCGCTTCGCACATTTCCTGGAAATGCTCTATGCGGCGCGGAAACAGAACACGATTTCGGGGTCGTTTTCATCGAGGTTGTCGATGTACCCGCTTGTGTGAAAACCGGCGCCGCTCAGGAGCTGCTGCATTTGCCTGTTGGACTGGTTCGTCGATGTGAAGATCTTCGGCGTTGCGCATATGCTCTTGAAATGTTCGACGAGCGCCATTCCGAGGCCCTGGCGACGAAACTGCGCGCCGACCATGACCATTTCAATGAAGCCGTTGCCGAAGAAATGGTAGGCCAGGACACCATAGGCTCCGACGGATTTGTCCGTCTCGGCCACGTAGCAGCAGCCTGTCTCTATCCACGCCCTGATATGATCACGGCGCTCGGGGTCGCCAGCCGCAATCGTATCGAGGGCGACCAGGCTGTCGTAGTCGGCGATGGTGGCGCTTCTGATTTTCATCAACGAATCCGGATGTGGTCGAGTCAGGGCGTAAAGAATCCGCCGAGCGAGATGCGGGCACGACGCCTAGCTTTAGGCGGCCAGCGCATCTTTTTCCATGGCGGATTTTCAGAAGCGTACAGCGGGACGAATGTCTGAGACGGGAATGAAGAGCGATCGCACGGGCAGCCAAGATCGGTATTTGAGCTGGCATTTTGGGTGATGAGGGCGGGTCGTTGCTCGACCCTCAAGTGGTGGAACAGATGCGAACGAGTGATCAGCGCCGCGCCGCATCAGGCTGGCGAGCAGTGGCGGCGGCAAGGGTGGCGCGCTTGCGGGTGGCCATCTCGTTGAATGGGGCAAGGCCCATGCGCTCGATATAGGCTGTTACGGCTGCCTCGACGCCCTTGTCGTTGCCGTCTTCCGTTTGCCAGAAGGCTTCCATGGCGGCGAAGAGGGCCGATTTGTCGAGTGCGATATCCATCAGGGCTGGGGTCCGAACTGCTGGCGGTGATTGAGCGTGCCGTGGCCCGGCTGGCAGAAGGGAGCGGCCTGGCGGAGGCCACCACCCGGCGCCTCGAAATCCGCGCACCAGCGTTCCCACGCCTCAGACGTGCGCACGAAGGCGGGCAGGAGGTGTTCATCGTCAGGGGTGCGATCGAAATCGTCGAGCCAGGCGTCGGCGACGGTCTCGGAGATGTCTTCGCCGGAGAGCGCTTCGAGATCGAAGCGGATGAGCTTGGTGGCGTGCTCGCCGTCATGGGCCCTCAGCCAATCGGCGGCAGTCGCAAAGATGGTGCCGATGCAATCGCTTTCCTCGATGAAATGGCCGCGCCCGAGCATGGTGACCGCGAGGATGATCTCGCGGCTCTGGGTGAAGGGGCTGACAAGCTTACCTTCTCGTACTGATGTCACTGTCATGCCTTCTCCCTGGCGAAACAGCAGGAAGGGCCGGCACGAGCCTTGAGGCGCGCTGCCGGATCCGGCTTTCCTCGTTTTCAATTGATGGTCACATAATAGGGAAAATCCTATTTATCCATCAATAGGAAAAATATATTCGGCAGGATTTTTCTGACTGGCCTGTCGATATCCTTCTGTTTGTTCTTGTTTTGTTCGGAAGATTGAGTCAGCTTAGGGCTGCCATTGCAGGTGGCAGAGAGGAGCATGACATGGTCACAAACTTCGTCGTTCAGAGCTTTACGCGGGGAAATCGGGGTGCCTTGCTCGCCGACACTCCGGTGCAGGCGACAGGGGCCGATCACGCGCTCCGGCTGGCCGAAAGGCTGGCATCGACCAAGGTGGGCGTTGTCGCATTCAGCCGGGCAGGGGATCTGTCGACCGGCGAATTCGAAGACGCGACCATCCTTTTTATCGGCGGCGACCTGCCGTCCGAGATGCAGGAGATCATGGCCGCATAGACGGATCGGCAATTGCGTGAGACGGGCCTGTCCGTCGGTCTCGCGTTCTTTTCCGGTGTCCCAGGCGGCGGGGTGCGTTGTGTGGGCGGGCGCTTGGGCGCCGGTGGGCCGCTTAAGGCTTCCCAACTGTCATGCGAGCCGGCGCCGGGCGGCCACGTTGCACGCGCCGGTTCCCGGGATTTTTACTGCGTGCCGGCTTCCTCTCGGCGGCGTGCCATTTCGGCTGCGTGCTCCGCTGCTGACAGTGCACTCCAGCGCCGCGCGTCTTATTAGACGCGCAAAGGTCGCTGTAGCGCTTTGAATTGCTGCATGTTTTTATCCTTATCGCCGGCTGCTCTCGCGCATGACGTAGCGTCAAGCAGGCGCCATTTTCGAAAAGCTATTACTTTTGAAGCTGTTGCGGAGCGGTGTTCCGGGCGGCGGCTGGCGGGCGATGCCTGCGCAGCGTCAGCGGGCGCTGTATTTGCCCACGACCCGGTGGCAGAAGGACCATTCCACCCGGCTCTCGGTGAATTCCAGATAGGGATTGTACTGCTTCAGCGTCCATTCCCGGTCGTTGAACGACACCAGGCGCTTGATGATCGCCTCGGCGTCGTTGGCGGGTGGCACGTGGTAGAGCACGACATCCTTGTCGCGCGCCGGCGGCAGGTGCGGATGCACCAGCGCCATGTCGCCGGGCTCATAGGCCGGAATCATCGAGGTGCCGGTGAGGTAGATGCCATAGGCGCCCTTGACGCCTTCGAGCACCGAGGGGCGCTTGACGTATTCGACCGCATCGAAGGTGACGATCACATGGCCGTCGCCGCCCTGGGCGGCAACGAAAATCGGCAGGTCGCGATGGCCGACGAGCTGCTCGCCGGGCACGATCTGCGGATTGAAACCGGTGGCGTTGCGGGGTTGGCCGGTTTCGCCCGCGTCCGGCGTCGCGCTGATCAGGTCGGTGATGGTGCGCACGTCACGTTCGCGCAGTTCGCGCGGGCTCTCGCGCTCGACGAACTGCTGGATATAGGCGTGGTTCTTCCCGATCGCGATGGACAGATCCTTGTAGGTCGTCCTCTTCGCGTCGACTGCTTCCCGGATAAGGCGCCGCAATTGATCCATGGCAATGGCATCCCAGATTCCGCTTCCTACGTCCAATAGGATTTTTCCTCTTGATAAAACGATACGATCCTATTATTGATAGGATATGAACGGAAACGAACAGTCAATCGAACTTTACGAGGCCGACATTTTCGGTCGCGGCTCCAGCCTGGAGCGGGCCGGCTGGCACTTTGCCGGGCATGCCAGGCGCGACGCCTCGTGCTTCGCGGGCGGGTGTGACCGACGAGGTAACGCGGCGGGCCGCATCGACGATGACTGCCTGCTTGCTGGAGTGAGCCGATGACTGCCACCAGAATCGCATCAAGGACAACCAGGCGCGCCACGCGCCAGCCGCTCGGCCTGACGCTGCGGCAGAACGAGCTGCTCAGATTCATTCGCTGCTACAGCGCCGACAAGGGCGGGGTCTCGCCGACGTTCGACGAGATGAAGGACCATCTGGGTCTGTCATCGAAATCCGGCATCTCGCGGATGGTGGCGGCGATGGAGGAGCGCGGCGTTATCCGCCGGCTGAAAAACCGGGCAAGGGCAATCGTCGTGGTGGAGGTGGCACATGCTTGAGCACGTGACGGACACGCTTCTCGGCAATCCTGTTTTCGCCGGGCTTGCAGCCTTTTCCGCCACCTCGGTGACGCTCGCCGCCTTCAGCTGGGCTGCCAGCCCGCGCTTGGCTGCGGCAGGCAGCGCACGGGCAGGAGGAGGGCGGTCGGTGAGGCCGGGCTGGCCGGCCGGCTTAGGCGGTGGGGCATGGCGCTTCTCGCGGGCCGGATGAAGCTGGCGCCGGGGCTCGAGCTGATCGGCAAGGGGGACGCACCGGGCAAGAGGGACCTGCCGGGCAAGGAGGACCTGCCGGGTCTCGACTTCGAGGCATTGCAACGCGAGCTCGACGAGGCGTTCGCGCCGGTCTGGCGAGACAGGAGGAAATCGTGATGTCCGGTCCGACAGTCGTCATCGCCTTTGTCGGTGGCTCTGTCGCCGGCTGAAGGCGAGGTGGGGAATGGCTCCCTCCCTCAGGTGAACGGGAAGAGGCCAGGGAATTGTAGGCCATTGGTTCGTCGGCAACGACGGGTGAGGCCCTACTGCATGTTCCTTAAATCGTATTCGATTAGGGACGAAAACATGCAGCAATTCAAAGGGATACAGCGACATTTGCGCGTCTAACAAGACGCGCGGCGCTGTGGAAGAGACTGATCGTCGTCCTGCTGCTGCCCCCGATCTTTTCGGTGCCATGCGGCGCGGCTGCAGCGTCCCTTGCGTGCCGATCCGGCGCGCGGGCGCAGCCGCAGCGGCGATCACAGCGAGGGGCTGCTGCCCACCTCCTCCCCGGTGGCCCCTCGCTTCCATTTCGGCGCCGGCAAACCGTTTCTGACGCATGCCCCCGACGATCGGATGCGATCTCGGTGCGTGATCATGCGCGGGTTCGAAAGGCTGGAGCGGTTTGTGCGTCATGGGGGGGTGCCAGGGCATCGTGGATGCCGGGGCATACCGGACGCGCAGCGCTCCAGCGCCACGGTCACGTGGCCGAACCCAGTCCCGCCCAGCAGGCTGCAGGCGGGGTTTCAGACGGCTTGCCGGCGAGGGCGCGGAGGAAAGTCAGACCAGGTGCAGGGCACGAAGAGCGATCGTCGGTTTGGGCGACGCGAACCTGTGCCGACAATCATGAGGAGCGACGTGATGCGAGAAGTGAGTTTGCAGAGATTTCTTTGTGCGTCGGTCCTGTCGGCGGAGAAATGGCCGCGGAGATGGGTGGCGGGTGCGAGCGTTTGGTCGAGCCGGCGCGTGCACGACCGTAGCGCCATGGCGGACCGGTCGTTGCGGCGAGGCGGCGTGCCTGCCGTTGTCGTGCCGGTGGATGGTCGTGTCCTTTCGTCTGCGAGCGGGATCTTGGCGACGCTTGCCCAGCCTGTTCGACCGCGCGCCATCGCCGGCCGGATCAACAGGTTTGTGCAGCGGCTTTTGCCGCAGCGGCATCGCGGTGTTTTCGTCCGCGTGGCGCTAGAGCGTTTCCGATTTAAACGGAACCGAACAAACGCTCTATCTCTTTGTTTTTACGCATTTTCTGACGGAAAACCGCTTCGTACTTTTCCTGGAAATTCTCTAGCCCTTGCGAGCGAGGACTAGGCGATGCGCATCACATCGATCGTCGAGGCTCTGGTCCAGTGCGGCGCGACGCCGGAGATGATCCTGTGTGCGGTGCGTGCGGCGGAGGCCGGCCAGCAATCGGGCATCGACAAACGCCGGGCCAGCGATCGCGAACGGCAACAGCGCCGCCGCGCTCACGTGACGTCACAGGTCGTCACGGCGACGGACGGCGTCCCCCTCTCTGATAAAGAAAGATCCCCCGCACCCCCTAAAGAAATTAACTCTCCCGACAACACCCAAACCCTTGCGCCGCGGCGTCCTGTGCCAGGTGGCAGGCGCGCCACGCGCCTTCCCGAGCAATTCGAGCCGGACCGGGATTTTGCCGCCCGGCTGGGCTTCGGCGCGGCCCAGGTGGATCTGGAGCTTGAAAAATTCCGGGATTACTGGACGGCGAAATCCGGTCGGGACGCGGCCAAGCTCGACTGGCTCGCCACCTGGCGCAACCGGATGCGCAATGCCGCAAGGCCGCGCAAGGATCACAGGCCACAGGCGCCGCCGCGCGAAAGCGCCTTTGCCCGCCACCAGCGGGAATGCCGACAAGCGATAGAGCGAGAACTCAATGGAAACCTTGGAAATGACGACCTTATCAACAAACCGATATTCGACCTTGAGCCGGGAGATTACCGCGCTCACTGAACGGCTGGCGCCGGCAAGCGACGATGCGATCCTGCGCAGCCTCAACGTGATGCAGACGGCCGGCATGACCATGCCGCAGGGCATCGATCCCCGAAAACTTCTGCCTGTCTACCAATATGCGCTGGCGGGGGTGCCCGCTTGCGGGCTTTCGGTAGCGACGCAGAAGCTGATCCGCGGCGACTATGCCGCCAACGCCAACGTGCTTCTGGGCACGATTCCGAAGCCGCCAGTGCTGGCGGCGCTGGCCAAGAGCGAGGCAGCAGCGACGCGCGCCGAACTGGCGCGCAGACGCGACCTCGCCGTGGCGCTGAACCCGACAGGGCCAGTGCCTGAGCGCTCGCCCGAGATCCGCGAGCGGGTGAGGGTGCGGCTTCGCCAGTTTCGTGCCGAGCAGGCGGCGGTCAAGGCGGCCAAGGCCATGCCAAGCGAGGCGCCAGCGGTCTCGCGGGCCGGGGTGCTGGCTGAGATGATCGGGCTTCCCGATGCAGCCACCATTACGACCGAACAGCGCGCCTATCGAGTGAGGCTGGAACGCGAGATGGCCCATCCCGCAGGGCGTGGGGCGGCGATGGATTTGACCATGGAGGTGGCGAGCGATGCAGCCTGAAACGAGATATTCGACGATGCCGACGGGCGAGCAGCTCGCCCAGAAGGGGTCCGGCAGCGTCGGCACCGCGCGCGGCAGGAGGGGCGGGCCGGATGCCGAGCCGCATTCTTTGGAAACGCGGACGGCGGACTGCACGACCAGCGGAAATGCCGGCGAAAGCGAGCCGCCGCAGGCGCCAACGCCCGACGCGTTGCTCGGCGCGCTCAGCGCCCATGTGAAGGCGCAGCGGCTGCGGGTGCTGGAGCTGGAGCTTGCGCTTGCCGACGCTGAAGCGCGGATCCTGTCGCAAGCGCAGCTGCTCTGCGGCACGAATGCCGACGGCGAGGGCGGCCTCTTCAGCCGCCGACCGGTGCGCGAGATCGTCGAGGAGGTGCTCATTGCCTATCCCGGCATCGGCTGGGCCGATGTGATCGGGGTTCGCCGGGAGCGCCGGCTGGTGGAGCCGCGCCACCGCTGCATGGCGGCGGTTTATGACGAGCGGGAGGACCTTTCGCTTCCGGCGCTCGGCCGCATCTTCCGGCGCGACCACACCTCGGTGCTGCACGCGGTCAACAAGGGCAGGGCGAAGCGATGAGCCGCTCTCTGAGCGGTCGGCCTGACGGATCGTGGCCCGGTCCACGGGCGATCGCGATCGGCGGCGACGGGACGGGGTGGCTTGGGCGGCGGACTATCGCCAGCTTCGGCTGGTGGGTCGCCGGCTATCGCCGGTGGCGGGCTGCAGTCTCTGCTCGCCGTCGCCATCGGGCGGGTGTGGCGGTGCCAGGCCCGGTGCACGATGGACGCACTGACGAACACGTATTTTCGAGGCGAGCACCCGCATTGCCGCGGCCAAGCGGGCAGGCAAGGCGGGCCGGCCGCGCAAGGCCGATGTGGCGCGCTATCCCGGCGGGCAGATCAAGCATGGCGAAACCGAAAGAGAGGTGCGCTCGGTCGCCATCGCCGCACGGCAAAGTCACCACTTTTCAGGAGCGAAGGGCGTCGATGTCGGCAGTCCCTTTGCCGGCTACACACTCGGCCGGATGTTTCTCGACGGCAAGCTGACCGCACACGAACGCGCGGCTGGCGACGAGTATGCCCGGCAGATGGCGCGCTATTACAGCCTGACCGGCATTCCCTTCCCAAGCGTGCGGGCGCAGTCGCTGTTCAGCGTCAAGGGTTTCGAAGGCGAGACGACCGAGCGCACCCGGGCCGCAATGGCTGCGACCAACCGGATGATGGAGCTCGAGGGCGTGCTTCTGAAGCTGCCGGAAGGGCCGCGGGTGAAGACCACGGTCTTCAACGTCTGCGTCATGGACTACGAGGTGCTGCGCACCATGCCGGAACCGCAACTGGCCTGGCTGAAGCGCGGCCTGACCGAACTGCACTGGCATCTCGGGCTTTCCAGGGAGAGGGAGGCGGTTTGAGTGGCGCGCGCCTGTTGCCGAGGGAGCGGTCTCAGGCAGGCCCCCTAGGCTCCGGGCAATTGCTGATAATGCCTGGGAGTGACCCCGTTGACCTTATCCTCGTCCCTGTGGCCGGGATCCAGCGACCTTTGCGCGTCTGATAAGGCGCGCTGGGCTGTAGGGTGAGGCGGAATCGCGCCGCGATGGCCTTGGTGCAACCATGATCCATGGCGACGCTTCGGCTTGCGTCATCAACGTCTGCTTGTACCTAAAAGCAGACGTTGATATTGTTTGGTGCCGAATGGCGATCGGCCTGACTGCGAACATGGCCTTGCAAGTGCATGGACGAGCGGTGGCTCGCGCCTCGGCCCATCGCAATGGATGCTGCAACTTTCTCTCGTGTGCCACGACCCATCCCTTCCTCAAGGTTGGAGAATCGCCGTGTGTATCAATTCTTTCGAATCGCAGGAGTTGATGAAAGCCACGTTTGTGACGCGTGCCTTGTCCCACGCCGTAGCCGTGTACGCTTGTGTCCGCACAGCTTTCATGGTGCTGCTGTCCCGCAGGCGGTGGATTGCGGCAGTTCTCGTGCTCGGAGCCTGCCCGGCTGCGTGGGCGGATGATGTGCTTTTCGAGAACGTCCGCATTTTCGATGGAAAAGGAGCGACCTCGCTTTCGGCTCCGTCGAATGTACTGGTCAAAGGCAATGTGATCACTCGGATCTCGACAAGCCCTGTCGAAGCGGAGGGTGCCCAGCGCATTGCCGGGAACGGCCGAACGCTGATGCCGGGTCTTATCGATGCGCATTGGCACGCAATGCTGGCCCGGTCCACTCCTGCAGAATCGTTCGGCGACGTCGGCTTCAACAATCTTGTGGCCGGCGACGAGGCGACGGACACACTGATGCGTGGCTTCACCACCGTCCGCGATGTTGGAGGGCCGGTGTTCGGTCTGAAGCGCGCGATAGACGCCGGTATTGTCGAGGGCCCGCGCATCTACCCCTCCGGCGCCATGATCACCGTGACCAGCGGGCATGGAGACTTCCGCCAGATGACCGACCTGCCGCGGGTGATCGGCGGCCCGCTCACCCGCATGGAGCAGATCGGCGGGAGCATCGTCGTCGACAGCCCCGACGAGGTGCGCATGCGGGTCCGTGAGCAACTGATGCAGGGCGCGGCGCTGGTCAAGATGACGGCAGGTGGCGGCGTGTCGTCACCCCACAGCCCGCTGGATGTAACTACCTTTACCGAGGCTGAGCTGCGGGCCGCGGTCGAAATAGCCGACAATTGGGGCACCTACGTTGCGGCACACGCCTTCACGTCGCATGCGATCAAGACAGCGATTGCCGCCGGCGTGAAGTGCATCGAACACGGCTTCCTCATGGATGAGGAAACCGCCAAGCTGATTGCCGACAAGGGCATCTGGCTAAGCCTGCAACCGCTTCCCGAGTTGTTGCGGCAAGGCTTTCCTGAGGGATCGGTCGAGCGGGCCAAGGCAGATGAGGTGTGGCCCGGCATCGGCAGAACCTACGAGCTGGCGAAGAAGTACAAGATCAAGACGGCGTGGGGCACCGATGTCTTGTTCTCCCGCGCATTGGCGCAGCAGCAGGGGGCGATCCTCGCCTCCCTCGTTCGCTGGTACACGCCTGCCGAAGCGCTCTCCATGGCGACTGGGACTAATGCGGAGTTGCTGGCGCTATCCGGCCCGCGCAATCCCTATCCGGGAAAGCTCGGCGTGATCGAGGAGGGCGCGCTTGCCGATCTCCTGCTCGTCGACGGCGACCCGTTGGGCAACATCGACCTGGTGGCCGATCCCGCCAACAACTTCAAGATCATCATGAAGGACGGCATCATCTACAAGAACACGTTGGTGAAATAAGGAACAACTAAAACGGCTTGTTGCCTGGCACACGATTGTGAGAAACGGTACAGCAGGCTGACGGCGCAGGCCCGAGCGGCGGCGGATTTGCCGTCAGATGATAGCCAGGCACAGGCGGCAAAGACGTACCCGGGAAGATGGCGTGCTCAATGCTGGTGTCGACAGCCGGGATTCGTTAGAACCCCAGCTCTCCGCAATGCATTGCCGGTCTAAGACGCTCTCAATTGCCGCCGATGCGTTCGCGCAGGCGGTCGTCGCGCTCGGCGATCTCCGGGGTGATCAGGTCGCCGAAATCGGCGGCCTCGAAGACTGGGCGGATTTCGATTTCGCTCGGGCCCGGCATCGGGTTGGGGCAGCGCTTCACCCAGGCGATCGCCTCGTCCATGTCCTTGACCTGCCAGATCCAGAAGCCGGCGACCAGCTCCTTGGTCTCGGTGAAGGGGCCGTCGATGACGAGGCGGCTTGCGCCGTCGAAGGCGACGCGCTTGCCCCTGGACGAGGGATGCAGGCCTTCGCCCGCCTGCATGATGCCGGCGTTGACCAGTTCTTCGTTGAACTTGCCCATGGCATCGAGCAACTCGGTCGAAGGCATCTTGCCCGCTTCGCTATCCTCGGTCGCCTTCACCATAACTATCACGCGCATGGTCTTTTCTCCTTTGATCGACGAAGCCACAACGACCTCTCTGCCTGAATGACGATCGGCCGACGACGGGGCCGACATTTCGCCGAAACTTTTTTCCGCACACCGTCGCGGCACTGCGTGAACCCCACGCAGAGAGGGAGCGCAGCGTTTCCGCAACGCCTGGCCGAGTGCTCAGGTGGTGTCGTCGACCAGCGCAGGGAAGACATCTTCGTAAAGATATGGCGATTGCCGCGGATGGCGAGATGCGCTGGCGACGAGATCGGCTGCGCTGTCGCGCTGGTTTCCGAGTGTGATGACCTGTCGTTCATATCTCTATGTTTTTAAATGATAATATGACGAAGGACGCATTCACCATGGGTTCACGTCAGGGGGACATAGCTTGCGCCTGTTCGAAACGGATAGGTATCGAGATGAAGAAGATAGGCATTGTGATCCTTGCGGCGGTGACGGCTCTGACGAGCTACACGCCTGCGAATGCCATGCCGGTTGCAGCCGTTCAGCTGACGCAGCAGAGTGACATGGACAGGGTACAGAATCGCGAATGGGGCGGCGACAGACATCGTCCGCGGCCGGGTTGGAACCATGGCGGATATCGGCCGCGCCCAGGTTGGCACGGCGGCTACCGTCCGCGTCCGCACTGGGATGGCGGCTACCGCCCGCGGCCGGGCTGGCATGGCGGCGGATACCGCTATGGCTGGTACAATGGTCACCGCGGCTACCGCGGCTATCGCGACGGCTATCGTCGCCACAATGACGGCTGGTGGTATCCGCTGGCAGCCTTCGGCGCCGGCGCCATCATCGGCGGTGCGATCGCTGCTCCGCCACGCCGCGTCGAGTCCGGTGTGAACCAGCGTCATGCCAGCTGGTGCTATGACCGCTACCGCTCCTACCGCGCCTGGGACAACTCGTTCCAGCCCTATGGCGGACCGCGGCAGCAGTGCTACTCGCCGTATTATTGAGCTGAAAGAGAACCCGCCGATCGGCTGCGATCGGCGGGTTTCCTCGGGACCTGCCAGACGCTTCGTTCGGTCGCGGCGCGCGCTTTTACTTGAGCTGCCAGGCCGAACCGAGCCCCACAGACGATGGACGCGCCTCCTCGCTGGATTGCCGGTGACCTACTGCATGTTTCCTTAAATCCTATTCGATTTAAGGATAAAAACATGCAGTAACTCAAAGTGTTACAGCGACCTTTGCGCGTCTGATAATACGCGCGGCGCTGTAGAGTGCATGGTGTCCCCGATGACCCCTGATGGAAGCGCGTGAGACATGGCCGATTTTGCCGTTCATATTGACGAGATCCGGGCACTCGAGGAGGCGCTTCATCGTCCGGAGCTGCGTCGCTCAAGAGCGGCCGTCGAGGTGCTGCTGGCCGAGGGCTTTGTCGAGTTCGGAGCGTCCGGGACGAAATATCACCGCGCGGAAATGATCGACCTTCTCTCAGAGGAAGACGACGACCCAGCGGGTGATGAGCTTCGAGCGACGGACTTTTCGCTGACGCGCATTTCCGCCCGGGGCGACGACACGATGTCGACCGAAGCAGGTGCTGATGCTCGCGCACAATGCTGCCTGGTTGATGGCCGCGGCTAATTCATCCGGGCGGGCGCGGCTTTTGCGTCATGTGGACCGACGTTGCGGTCAACTCCGGTTTCAGCGTTGTTTTTGCGCATGTCGTTATCGCAAAACCGCTTCACACTTTTGCGCAAGCGCCTAGAATTTCAGCGTGGCGTCGTCGTGTTTGGGTGGCGGGTGGCTGTCTCTCTGGCGGCGCATCCCGTAGGCGAGGGCAAGCCCCAGCACGGCAGAACCGATGACGACGGCGAGTAGTGCGAAGAAATTCTCCATGACATTCTCCTCCCGGCAGCGATGATAACACAATCGGACGCGCACAACCAAATTCCTGCACATCCTCGAGAACCGGCATTGGCTGCAGGCAAAAGTCGAGCCCGAAGGGACAACGAGGGCGGGGCGTGGGTTGTTCCGAGCGGTTTGAAGATATCCGGTTTAATCGGCCGGACGCGGGCTTTGGTTGTCCGATCTGCGTTTGGAGCCGTCGGCGAAGTCGATGGGACTTTGTCAGTTTCGCGTTGAGACCGCCTGGCCGCACGTGATGGCATGGTCCGGAATGTGCGGCCTCAAAAAAAGAACGAAAATAGAACAAAGTTTGTCCGAGAGGGTTGCCATTCGCCTAGAACCGGGCTAAGGATATTACAGGATGGTCGTTTCGTAATCGAAGCGGCCTTTTTCATTTTAGCGGGGCAGGCGGCCCTTCCGGGCGACACCTCTCGTTGTACTCAACACCTCTCGTTGTACTCAACGGCGCCCAGTTTCTCTCTGTTCGTCTTCGACCCTCTCCAGCGCCTGATTTGACAGGCTTTCCGCAGGCTTTCTTTCGACGGGTCCTTCGCGCCTTTCGCGGGGATCGAGTGCTGCGCACAGGCTGGCCGATGCCGTGTTCTGTTCGGGGCCACCGTCGTCCTGATTGCGCCTGTCGATCACCTGGCGGGCGCCGTGATGACCCTTGCGCGCGGCGCTCCGCAACCAGCGAAGTGCCTCCTGCTGGTCGGGCTCGACACCGATGCCCTTGTGGTAGATCGCTGCCAGGCGGGCTTGCGATGCGGCGTCGCCCTGGCGGGCGGCTTGGCCGTTCCAGTGGTAGGACGCAGCGTAGTTTTCCTTGCGGCCATCGTTGAAATAGATTTCGCCGAGCGCCGCCTGGGCGTCGAGATTTCCTGACGTGGCGAGTTCGAGCAACCTTGGCGAGACATTTGCGGCGGAGAGCCGCGGCTTAAAAATGGTCTTCAACCTTCTGACTGCATTTTGGATCATCAGACACCCGTCTTATTCATCGCATAATTCCTCAAAGTCGGCATCGATCGAACGGATAAATTATGCTGCGATTTGAAAGTGTTATGTCTTCAACCTGCCTGTCATATCCGCTGCGAGGCGCCTTTGGCCGCCCAGCGTGCCGCGAATGCGCTGCGTGTAAATTAGTATTGGTGACAGAATACAACCTAAGGTCAAGTAGGTGAATGCAATTCCCCGTGGATATCGGGTGGCTGTTGCCTGATTGCCGATGGCCGGGCGCGTGGGTGCGTGGGCGACATTAGAGAGCTTTGCGGCGCTACTGCATGTTTCCTTAAATCGACGCGTGGCGCTGCATGGGAGCCATCATCATGAGCATCGGTAAGCCAGCCAAGGACCCGAAGACCGGGCGCTTCCTGCCGCGTGTGCCGGGGGCGGCGACACCAGTCCGGACACGCGCCCGCAAGGCGGTGCGCACCAAGCTCGGCGAGCTGTTTCTCGAAGACATGCTTGTTGCCTGGGAGAGCCGGGGGGCGGCCGCGATCCACGCGCTGATCGAAAAGAGTCCGCACGATTTTCTCAAGGCCGTGGCCTCGCTGATGCCGAAGGACGTGAATGTCAATGTCAACCAGATCGGCGAGATGACGGATGCGCATCTGCCCCCCCTTTTCCTCCGGCTGCCGATCGATGCGCTTTGGCGGTCGTACTATCGATCATATGAATATCCGCATCGCCACACTTGACCAAAGCCTCAACCAGCCGCCGCCATATTCCCCGTGCCGACCAGCGATGAAACCGGTTGTAGATGGTCCTCCTTTGGTTGAGTGATTGAATCATGGCAACGAAGAATGTTCAATGGCTTGATTGGGTTTTGACCCTAGAGCCACAAGAACAAACCACTCATCGGATCCTTCAGCGAAGAATCTAAATCAGATGTCAGCCAAAATTATTGGGTCCAGAGCCTAAACGGCGATTGAGGCCGCAAGCACTGCCAGAAGTGTCGCGAGTGCGAGAGCGGCTCCGTACTTGGCCACTGTGATGCGGCGGCGGCGTCCGCCGGTCCAATCGTAGCTCATGGTCTTGCTCCGACGACTTTCATGTCGCGACGCGGACGATCGGTGATTCTGCTTAACAAATAGGAAAGCATTGTCGACAAAACTGCGCTTGCGTTTTGGGGATGCTGTTAGTCTGGCGTCCAGAGGCCCCTATGAGGCGGAGGTAGCGTATGCCGGATGCTTCGATCGACTTGGCGCTCTATTCGGCAGCGCTGAACATCACTGCGCCACCGGCGCTTATCCGGCCCTTTCTCGACCAGTTGGCGGAGGGCCAATTCTCCGTTGATGAAATCAGGAGGCGTTGCGCGGAGAACGGCGTCCGCCTCAAGGCCCATCTGCGCAAGGGCGAACGCACCCGCAAGGACCTGCGTGCGGCCTTCGACCTGCAATCGGTGGAGCGGCGGCACTTGGATATTCTCGACATGCTGATTGCGAGCCTGGAGGCCAAGGCTGCGCGTGACGCCAGCGAGTTCGATGGGCTGCTGGATGATTTCAAGGCGAGGGTTTCAACCCTTTCCGGCTCTGTCGATGTGGGGGAAGCGGCAGAGCTCGAAGAGATCTACAGGACGATCGAGGCGCAGGTGCGGGTGGAGATCGGTGAACTCGTCGATGTCGCCCAGTTCTTGCGTGGCCTGCGCTCGAGATGCGGTGACGACCGAGGCGAGAAACGCCTACCCGACAGCGAAAGCCTCAAGACGTTGCTGGGTTCGTTGTCGCCGTCCAAGCCCCCCTCTGTCTCCTAGTGCGTTTCCGGTCTAAACGGAGTCGTAGAAACGCTCTATCTCTTTGTCTCGACGCATTTCCTGACGGAAAACCGCTTCGCACTTTTCCTGGGAAGGCTCCAAACCGGCGAGAGTCCGCATGTCCTATTCGGTCGGACGCGGCTGTTACCGGCGACCCTGCGATGCAGGCGCCGCGACAGATGTTGTCCGCGAATTGCCGCTTGTCAGTAGGGCTGCACCATGATGACACAGCTGACAAGCACGATGACCAAAGCGGTCATCTTCACGAATGCGGCATCCATCATGGCTAGATCTCCCCTTTGATCGTTTCCTTAAATCCCATTCGATTTAAGGAAACATGCAGCAATTCAAAGTGCTGCAGCAATCTTTGCGCCTCTAATAAGACGCGCGGCGCTGTAGCAACACATTACCGTTGCTTCTGGTTCCCAATCTAAACAGGACAAACGACATGAACATGAACCGACGCATCAACGCGGCGGGCCTTGCGCTCGTCAAGCAGTGGGAAGGTCTGAAGACGAAGGCCTATCGGGACGTCGCCGGTGTGTGGACCATCGGCTATGGCCATACCAGCGCCGCGGGCGCTCCGGCGGTGACGCCGGGAATGGTGATCTCCGAGGCGCAGGCAGACGATATCCTGAGGGCGGATTTGGCGACATTCGAGGAACGGGTCTTGCGTCTCGTTAAGGTGCCGCTTTCCGACAACCAGTTCGCCGTGCTTGTCTCGTTCGATTTCAACACCGGTCGCCTCGGCAAATCGACTTTGCTGAACAAACTGAATGGCGGCGACTATGACGCTGTGCCGGGCGAGCTTATGAAATGGGTCAATGCCGGCGGCAAGCGCGTGAAGGGGTTGGTCAATCGCCGAGCTGCCGAAGCCGGGCTTTGGGCCAAGGGCGAGTTCGTGGCCTCCAACACCGTTATCGCCGCGCCGAAGCCGCCCGAAGCGGAACAAAGGAGAATATCTCCTGGCTCGCGGGCATTCTGTCCTCGCTCGGCTTTGCGTTGACCGGAAGTGGCCCGCTGCAATGGGTGTTTGCCGGCATCATTGTTGCTGCCTTCGCAATCGGCGCCTTCCTCTTCGTTCGCAAGCGGCTCGATCCGGCATGATCGCCCGGCCAAAGATCCTTTTCGGCGGGCTTGTGCTCGCTGCCGTCACCTGGGCCGTACTCGAGATCCGGGCGGACGGCGCCCGGTCCGTTCTTCATGCGATTGAAAGGCAGAATGATGACGCTGCGAACCGCGCTCGAAAGATGCGCCTTGATTACGATTCCTGTCTTCGCGCTGGCGGGCTATGGGATTTCGGCGCCGAAGACTGTGACCGGCCTTAAAAGCGTCGTCGGCGTCGACCTTGTCGGCGCGCGCGGCGCGACGCCGGCAGATCAGCGCAAGATCGACCGCACTGTCGTCGGTCTCTGCGCCGCGGCAGTCTGGTCAAAGGCGGACTGCGCAAGGCACGGAGGGCGTCAAGATGTCTCCAGCTGAAATCGATGTCAGCGTGCACCGCCAGCTCGGAGAGCTGGTCGCGGGCATGCGCGGTCTGCAGGAATCGATCCGGCGGATCGAGGAGGGCGCACAACGTGCCGAGGATAAGGCGACGAGCAGTCGGGCGGGCGTCCATCAGCGGATGGACCAGTTGGTCGATCGCGTCGGTGATCTCGAGGCTTCGGTCTCGACGCTTGGTGGTGACGTTGCAGAGATGAAGCCGGTGACCGACGACGTCAAACGCTGGAAGCTGATGGGCATCGGCGCCCTTGGTGTTACCGGCATAGCGGCGATGGCGCTTGGCGTCAGCTTTGCCGAGGCGATAAGGCGGATCATATTCGTCATTGTCGGAAAGGGGTGATGGTGTCGTTCGCAGCTGCTGCTCTGCCTTGGCCGAACAGGGGTGAGCCAAGCAACGTGACAGCGGCAAGCTGCCGCTGTCACTGATGTGCGCGTGAGAGCATGAGGCGTGAAGGGGGCCGCGGAAATGGTTCGATTGGCTCAGTCCAACCGGGCCAGCCTAATGAAGCGTCTGGACGGGATGTTCGGTGAACGTGTGGATGCCATCGCGTTCGATCGTGGCGAGGAATTCTTCGTAGGCGTCGCGGTCGGTGGGGAAGGAATCTTCCCAGACGGTGGAGTAGCCCTCCTCGTCGATCACCTCGAGCGTCCAGTCGAGATTGGAGCCCGTCGGGCGCGAGATGCGGATATGAACAACGACGTCGTCGTCGGCAAACTCGCCGGACAATTCCGAAAGCTCCAGGTCTTCTTCTGTTTGGGTCATGAGCGTTTATAACATGTCCTGAGTGAGCGAACCAATCTTGTGGCGGTTCCTGGCCTTTGCCTGCGTACGAAGGCTACGTTTGCGTAGCCGATTACTGCATGTTTCCTTAAATCCTATTCGATTTAAGGAAACATGCCGTAATTCAAAGTGCTACAGCAACCTTTGCGCGTCTGATGAGACGCGCGGCGCTGTAGGTGAGGGCGTTTGACGCCTTGATAGGCCGAAAGGCGATTGCCATACAATAGGATAGGTTTGGCCGGGGTTGCTTTGCAACCCCGGCGTCTTTTGCACGTCAAGATGGCGGCAATAGCGAAACGATCCCGGATCGCTACTGCATGTTTCCTTAAATCCTATTCGATTTAAGGAAACATGCAGTAATTCAAAGCGCGACAGCGATAGCAGGTCATGCCGGCGCCGGTCATCCTTGTTGCCTTGCAACGTCACTGCTCGGGAGCCAACGACCACGGCTCGCTTCTGCGCTCGAACCACAGAGCCCGCTCGCACAGGGCCGCCTCGTCGCGTGTGCCGGAGCGGAATTCGCCGATGATGAATTTCGCCAGGCGATTGGCACGGTAGTCACTGCGCGGCATCCTTGCTGCAAGGCAGGCCGTGTTGAGAACCCGCTGGAGCATGGCGATCTCAGCTGGATTGAATGCACAATCGAAGTGTTTGGAATGATGCTGCATTTTGACCTCCCTACTGCATATTTCCATAAATCGTTTTCGATTTAAGGATGAAAACATGCAGCAATTCAAAGTGCTACAGCGACCTTTTCCGCGTCTGATAAGACGCACGGCGCTGTAGGTGCGACTGCGGGAGCCTTCATTTCTCACTGTCGGCTTGTATCGTCGTGCACGCATGTATCAGGTGGTCAAGTTCCACCTTATAGGGGCCGTGCTTCGCGAAAATCTCGCGTGCCTCCAGCGGCGGCAGGCCGGAGGCGGCGATGAATTCCTCCAGGTCGTATCGTGTATTCCAGTTTTTGACGATCCGGCCGAACTGTCTTTTCGTATCTGACGCAAACATGATGAACCTCCCGTTCTGCAGGCTAAATTCGCGACGCGAACGGTGGTTCCACGGTGCTGAAAATTCCGTCTTCTGGGATGTGCCGGCCCTGTTTTCTCAGCTTGCATCGTTCGGGCGCCGCCGCGACGGCCTCGCGACCAGACAGTTATAGAGAAACGTCTGTGGCAGGTCAGAAATCGCCACACGCGACCCGTTGCAGTTGTGGTCCTGCGGGCAAGACAGGCGTAGAGTAAGCCATTGCACATCAATCTTGAATGCGGTCTCGGTTATCCACGGAGAGGCCGCATTTTTTTGTGGCGGCCTCAGCGCTGATGCGGACTGCGCCGGCCGGGTCTGGCAACCCAGATGTCGACGGTTTCGGTCTCTTCTGTCCTTGGCGGTACCCGGCGCCGTTCGCGCCACAGCGCGCATTCCAGCAGCGTGCGCTCGTCGCCATTGCCGATGCAAAATTCATCCATGATGAATTTGGCCAGCCGGTTGGCGCGTTCGCCGCGGCGTGGGACGCGGGCGGCAAAGCAGGTCGCGTCGAAGACCCGCTGCAGCATTTCGATGTCATCCGGACTTAATTGTCTGCCCGAGGTCTGCGGGAGATCATGCATTCGAACCTCCTTCATGGACGTCCATAGCCAGTGCCGAAGGGAGACAAGATACATCAGCCGTCTTATCGGGCAATACGGAAATATTCGCCTGCATCCCGGACGTGGTGTCGGCAGCAATTCCAAGTCCTACGGCGACCTTAGCGCGTCTAATAAGACGCGCGGCGCGGTAGACCGCGCCATCTGCGCACGATCGTTCAAGATCGATGCCCGCGCTCCATGCATGTTGGCACTTCATCGAAATGAGGAAAGACATGACGGAAAGCATCGAGACGTCCGACCGCAAGCCCATCAAATTCTCCGAGAAGCTGGAGATGATCGCGGAACTGTGGCAACCGCGCGTGATCGCCGAGATGAACGACTACCAGTTCAAACTCGTGCGCATCGAGGGCGATTTCATCTGGCACGACCACCCCGAGACGGATGAGACGTTCATCGTGCTCGATGGCATCCTGCGGATCGATTTCCGCGATGGATCTGTACAGATTGGCCCTGGCGAGATGTTCGTCGTGCCTCGAGGCGTCGAGCACAAGCCGTTTGCAGAGAGCGAGGTGCGGATGCTGCTGATAGAACCGCGTGGCGTTTTGAACACCGGTCATGCCGGCGGCGAGCGCACAGCGCAGAACGACCGCTGGATCTAGGGCAGGGCTGTCGCGCTGGCGTTTCCTTGATGCCCGCTCGCGTCGTATTCCTGTCAGGCGCCTACAGCGCCGCGCGTCTTATCAGACGCGCAAAGGTCGCTGTAGCACTTTGAATGGCTGCCTGTTTTTATCCTTAAATCAAATAGGATTTGAGGAAACATGCAGTAGTGATCACCCGCGCCTGATCGGCAATGCCGATGCTAGAAGGGGCAGGCCGGGCCGACGGCCAGGCAGGCACGGGCGAAATCGGCCCCCGGATCAGTGCAATGCTGGTGTAATGAAATCAGTAGAGTTTGCCGCCAATGCTCCAACGATGAGGATTGGCGTCATCCCATGTGTTTTCTCAGGATCGGTCTGCTGGCATGTCACCTGCTCGGGGCGTCATCCCAGATGGAACACAGCCGCCTCGAAGCGAGCGGCGACGATCGCTTTGCACTCGAGCGACAGTTCGTTCAGTATCGCCCGGATCCCTGCCGCGACGGGCGTTTCAGTGACGGCCGGCCGCGCAGCTGCGCGGAGCTTCGCCGCTGGCTTGACGACGGCGGCGACCCCGGCTGGCGAAAGCACCGGGAGGGATTGAGTTGGGCCGAGCGTCGCCGGCGGATCTGCACCGACGGACGTTTCAGCGATGGCCATGCGCATACCTGCGACGAGCTGATGGAGCGATACCATCCGCAGGACGAGGATTAGAACATTTCCTGAGATAACCCCCTGCCGTATTGCATCCCTCCGATTTTCTGAAAAGTGGTCGAAAAATAATGGTCTTTCATCAAGCTAGCTCTTCATCGCCGCTACGATACTTGGTCTCCATCCTGTTGTGGCCGGCGCTTTATTTCGGCGGACTGGCCGCAGCCGGATTGGCTTTTGCCACATCCTCGCCGGTGCCCTGGTTCAACGTCGTCTACCTCTCGGTGGTGGCGATCATCGCGCTGTTCGAGCGCATCATGCCCTATGAGCCGACCTGGCTTGCTCCGGATGGCGAGACGCTCAACAATCTCGGCCATACGATGTTGACGAAGGGGATCGTGCAGATCGCGGCGGCGTTCGGTGCATCCTTTCCATTACTGGTCGCCATTTTCGCGCAGCCGTTCTTCGGGTCGCAGCCGCATATCTGGCCGGCACATTGGTCGATGTTCGCCCAGGTCGTGCTCGGGCTGGTCGTTGCCGAGTTCGGGCTCTATGCCGCTCACCGCCTGGCGCATGAGCGGCTTGGGCTCTGGCGCTTCCACGCGCTGCATCACAGTGTCACGCGGCTTTGGGTGCTGAACACCGGCCGCTTTCACGTCGTCGATTCCCTGCTGAAGGTGGGCCTCAGCCAGCTGCCGCTCTATCTGCTCGGGGCGCCGCTGCAGGTCTTCCTCTGGATCGGTGCCGTCACCGCCTTTACCGGCCTTCTGACCCATTGCAATGTCCAGATGCGCACCGGCCCGCTTGACTGGGTCTTCTCGACGCCACGGCTTCACCGCTGGCACCATTCGAAGGACATGGCCGAGGGCAACAGCAACTACGGCGAAAACATCGTGCTTTGGGACCAGCTGTTCGGCACCTACTTCAATCCCGACCGGCCATCCTCCACCGACATCGGCATCACCGGCAAGGTGTCGCGCAGCTTTGTCGGCCAGCTGGTGCAGCCTTTTTCAAAGAGCGGCGCGCGCCAGATCTTGGGGCGAAAGCCGAGCGGCGATTAACGGCGCCCGGAAAACGTGTTGGCGAAACATGCCGGCGTCGACGCCGTGCAGATCAGGCGGGCGCGGCGGCTGCAAGTCCTGCCATGGCCGGCCGTCGCGTGCCGTCCGACACCGAGAAGCGCAACCGGTACTCCCGCGGCGACAGGCCGAGGATCTTGCGGAAGATCTTGCGGTAGGCGTTGGTGTCGTCGTAGCCGCTCTGCCAGGCAACCTGCTCGATCGACAGGTGCGAGCGCTCGAGCAGGTCGCGTGATTTGGCGATCCTCAACCGCTGGCAATATTCCGTCGGGTTGAAGCCGGTCGCCTTCTGGAAGCGCCGGAGAAAAGTGCGGTCGCCGAGCCCGGCGCGCTCAGCCATCATCTGCAGCGTCACGCCCTTGGTGTTGGCGCCGTGCAGCCAGTGCTGGATTTTCAGGATCGTGCTGTCGCCGTGGTCGAGCTTGGGCGCAAAGACGCTGTAGTAGCTCTGTTCGCGGGCACCGGGATCGATGATCATGAAGCGGGCGGTTGCCAGCATCACATTGGTTCCAAGGAACCGGTCGACGAGTTTCAGCCCCAGATCGATCCAGGCCATCATGCCACCGGCAGTGATGATATCGCCTTCGTCGATCAATAGCTTGTCGGTATCGACACGGACATCGCGGTAGCGATCGGCGATCAGGTCCTGGTGCGACCAATGGGTGGTGATCGTGCGACCTGCGGCGAGCCCGGATTCCGCCAGCAGATAGGCGCCGCCGCAGACCGAGCAGAAGTGGTGCCACCGGCATGCTGCTCGCGCACGAAGGCGGGCAGCTGGCCCATGCGCCCGCCTACGGGCAGCTCCGCCAGCGTCGGCGGCAGGATCAGCGCGACGAGACCCGAGGAGGGGCCGGGGTGGGTGTCGAGCGTCTTTTCGACCGAGCCATCCTCCTGAAGCTGCCAGTGGCTGACGCGGATGCGAGGTGCGCGTGCGCCGCCCTGTTCTGTCGCCTGCATGCCGGCCACCTGGAACATGTCGGTCAGCCCATGGACCGCCGACTTCAGCGCGCGCGGATAAACGACGATGCCGATCTCCGCCGGTTCGCTTTCGAGTGGTTTTGTCACTTCTGCCCCCATCGTTGTCAGCTTTGCCGGTCGAGAGGGTAGGCCGGTCATTCTATCAATTCAACCAGCGCTCCGGAACGGAGATCGCCGGTCAACCGAGATGGAAGAGGGCAGGACAATGATTGAAGCAGAAGCAGTTTCCACAGCAGTCTCCACTGGCCTTTCGCGCCGCACAGTTCTTTCGGCTGCCTTTGGCGCCGCGGCCACAGCCGCCGCCGTTCCAGCCGTCATTCGCCCGGCGAAAGCCGAAACCGCATCAAGCACCACATCCGACACATTGGGAGTAACGACCATGGGCAGCCGCATCATCACCCGCGATGGCGTCGAGATCTACTACAAGGACTGGGGCTCAAAGGAGAGCCCGGTGGTCGTGCTCAGCCACGGCTGGCCATTGTCATCGGACAGCTGGGAGGCGCAGGCCTTCCACCTCGCCAGTAACGGCTTCCGCGTCATCACCCATGACCGGCGCGGCCATGGCCGCTCCTCTCAGCCCTGGGACGGCAACGACATGGATCACTATGCCGACGATCTTGCCGACCTGATCAATGCGCTTGATCTGAAGGACATATTCCTCGCCGGGTTCTCCACCGGCGGTGGCGAAATCACCCGCTATATCGGCCGTCACGGAACAAGCCGTATCGCCAAGGCCGGATTGATCTCGGCGGTACCGCCGCTGATGGTCAAGACCGACAGCAATCCCGGAGGGCTGCCGAAGGAGGTGTTCGACGGGTTGCAGGCGGCAAGCCTGAAGGATCGCTCCAAGCTCTATCGCGATATCGCCTCGGGTCCGTTCTTCGGCTTCAACCGGCCGGGTGCCGTGGCTTCGCAGGGCATGATCGACAGCTTCTGGCTGCAGGGCATGATGGGCGGGCACAAGAACACCTATGACTCGATCGTCGCCTTCTCGCAGACCGACTTTACCGAGGACCTGAAGAAGTTCGACGTGCCGACGCTGATCATCCATGGCGACGACGACCAGATCGTGCCGATCGATGCGGCCGCCCGCGCTTCGAAGCAGCTGGTGCCGAGCGCCACCCTGAAGGTTTATCCCGGCGCGCCGCACGGCATCACCGACACCCACAAGGACCAGCTCAACGCTGACCTGCTCGAATTTGCACGGTCTTGACCCTCGGCCCCCGGCCGGTGCCGCGGAAACGCGCTGCCGGCCGGTTGCTCTCGCTCAAAACAGAAGGAACCGATCCATGACCTGCACAGACGACAAAACCTCCGGCCTCAACCGCCGTTCCTTTCTCGCCGGCTCCGTAGCGGGCGCTGTATTGCCGCTGCTGCCGAAGGGCGTTTACGCCGCAGACACCCACCGCTTCACCCATGGGGCTTTCGATATCGCCGTCGTCAGCGACGGCTTCCTGACGCTGCCGGTCAGCATCGTGCTACCGGATGCGGCGCCGGAGGAGCGCGACGGAATCATGCGCCGGCTCGGCGGCACGCCTGAGGGCGCACCCTTCCACACCAACATCCCGTTCATCCGCACCGGCAGGGACCTGATCGTCGTCGACAACGGATCGGGCGGCAATTTCCAGGCGAGTGCCGGCAAGCTTGCGGCCAATCTGGCGACTGCAGGTATTAATCCGGCGGATGTGACCAAGGTGGTCTTTACCCATGCCCACCCGGATCATGCCGGCGGCACGGTCGGGGCAGACGGCAAGCTCACCTTTCCGAATGCGCAATATTTCGTCTCGGAGCGCGAATGGGCATTCTGGACGAACCCCGACTACGAGAAGGTCATGCCGAAGGCGCTGCACGGCTTTGCCCGCGGTGCGCAGCGCGATCTTTTCGCGGTCAAGGAGCGCCTGACGCTGGTCAAGCCGGGCGACGAGATCGTGACCGGCATGCAGGTGCTCGACACGCGCGGCCACACGCCGGGCCATATCTCGCTGGAACTTGCCGGCGACAACGGGCTCGTCATCTCAGGCGATGCGGCAACCAGCAATATTGTCTTCTTCGAGCACCCGGACTGGCACTTCGGTTTCGATACCGATCCGGAGCAGGCGCTGAAAACCCGCAAGACGCTGATCGACCGGGCAGCAACGGAAAAGCTGACGCTGCTCGGCTACCACTGGGGCTATCCCGGCATCGGGCGGGCCGAACGGAACGGTGCCGCGTATCGCTTCGTCGCGGGCGCGTAGGGGGCGAGGCCGCTGTCGCCACCAGGCGCAATGGCCAACGTTGGATCAGGGGTTCTTGCCATGGCAATGCCTAAACCGTCCTCATCTCTGTGCTTGTCACAGAGATCTCGCGCAGTTCCGTAGGAACTGCGGGACCAGCCCAAGTCTTTGGGCTGAAGGGTCTTTTGACTCGACAGACGTCGGGTCGCTGGATTCCGGCACAAGGCCGGAATGAGGGACTGGGGATGTTCCTACGCTCAAAGCAGGCCTGTCAGCTGTCAGGCCAGGGCGGCGCCTTGTTGTGGCGCCGCCTCTCTTGGCTCAAAGCTGAAGCTCGCTGTCCTTGATGTCGCTGATCGGCGACAGCATTTCCAGCTTCAGCGGGCGGGCCTCGCGCTTCTCAGTGGCGATGCGCGGCCAATCGGGATTGGCGAGCGCGCCGCGACCGAGCGCGATCATATCGGCGCCGGCCTGCAGCACCTGCTCGGCGCGGGCGATATCGTGCAGACCGCCATTGGCAATGACGAACAGATCGGGCGCATGCTGGCGGGCAAGGGAGACCAGCGATCTGCCGCCGGAAGCAAAGGCCGGTTGCCAGGCTTCGAACTCAGTCACGTGTACGAAGTCGGCGGGACTGGTGGCCAGCGCCTTGAAAACGATGGCAGCACCTTCTTCGCCCTCCGCCCATTTATGTAAGGGGTCGTTGACCTTGCCCTGGGACAGGCGGATGCCGACGGGCACCTTATCGCCGACGGCGCTGCGAACCGCGTCCAGCACTGCGAGGCTCAGGCCCAACCGCTTGCCGATGTCGCCGCCCCAGCGATCCTGCCGCCGGTTGGTGTAATCGGTGAAGAACTGGTCGAGCAGATAGCCGTTGGCGCCATGGATCTCGATGCCGTCGAAACCGGCGACATCGATGGAAAGCCTGGCGGCTTGCGCAAAGCCTGATATCGCTTCGGCAATCTCCATCCCATCCATCTCCCGCGGCTCGGCATAGAGACCCTCACCGTGGTAGGAGACCATCTGTTTGCCTCTCGGCTGCAGTGCCGAGGGTCCGACTGTGTCGCTGCGGAAGCGATTGCCCTGGGCGAGCGCACCGCCATGCATAAGCTGGGCAAAGATGCGGCCGCCCGCGGCGTGCACCGCATCGACGACCGCCTTCCAGCCTTCCGCCTGTTTCCGGTCGGCAAGTCCCGGTTGGTCCCTATAGGTTTGCGCATAGGCCTTGTCGGGATAGATGCCTTCAGTTGTCAGGAGGCTGAAGCCGCCCTTTGCGAAGCGCCGGTAGTAGTGCGCCATCCTTTCGGTCGGTACGCCCTCGGCAGTGGCGCTGATGCGGGTCATCGGCGCGACGGAAAGCCGGTTGCCGAAGGCCAGCCCTTTGAGCGTCGTTCCGGTCAGGATCGGCGAGGCGACCGTGCTGTGCGCGTTCATCTCAACGATCCTCGGTCAGCGCAATCGCCTCGATCTCGATCATCGCCTTCGGCGAATAGAGCGAGGAGACCTCGATGATGCTGTCGGCGGGATAGGGTGCCGAGAACCATTTGCGGCGCAGCTCGACGATCTTCCCGAAGTTTTCCATCGAGCGCAGGAAGATCGTTACCTTCACGACCTTGGAAAGGCTGGAGCCGGCAGCAGTCAGGACGCGGTCGAGATTGCGGAAGGCCTGCTCGGCCTGACGGTCGAAATCGTTCTCACCGACGATTTCGCCATCGTCGCCGATTGCGGCCTGGCCGGAGACGAAGACGAAACCGTTGGCCTTGATCGCCTGCGAAAGCAGGAATGGCGCGTAAGGATCGGGCTTGGTGATGACCTGTTCGAGAAACACGGGGAATCCCTCTATGCTTGAGTTCAACTCAGCTTGGCGGCGTTGCCTTGGCTGCTGAACTCAATATGATGAGGCTTCGCCCGGCTGACAAAAGACCATTTTTCAGCCGACAGATGAATTCAAGTCATTTGTTGCCGTCATGAGAAAATTGCCGCCGCTCGGCGCATTGCGGGTTTTCGAAGCGGCCGCCCGCCGCTTGAGCTTCAAGCAGGCGGCCGACGAGCTGAACGTGTCGGCGACGGCCGTCAGCCATCAGATCCGCCAGCTTGAAGATCTGCTGGAGCTGAAGCTGTTCGAGCGCGGCACGCGCCAGGTGCGGCTGACGCCGGCTGGGCAGACGCTGTTTCCGGTGCTACGCGATGGGCTCGACCGCTTCGAGCAGGCGATCGGCGAACTGCGCCGCAGCCGTGACACCAAGGTGGCGCGGCTCACCTCAACCGTCGCCTTCGTCGCCAAGCGGCTGGCACCGCTCGCCGGCAGCTTTCGCGACGCTCATCCGGACTGGAACCTGCGCCTCGACGCCTCGAACAGGACGGTGGATCTGGATGCCGATGCCGACGCGGCCATCCGCTATGGCGACGGGCAGTATCCCGGCCTGCTTTCCGAGCCGCTTTTCGCCGATCGTTTCGCGCCGGTCTGTGCGCCGCGGTTGGCGCCGATGTCCCTCGATGCGCTGCGAGAGGCGACACTCATTCACTTCGATTGGGGGCCGGCGCGGCGCGACGACGAGCGGGCGCCGGTCTGGCGGCAATGGCTGAGGCACGCAGGCGTCACCGATATCGACCCGGCTGGCGGCCTCTCCTTCACCGACGAGATCCATGCGGTGCAATCGGTCGTGGCCGGGCAGGGCATCGGTCTCTTGAGCCTGACCCTGGTTGCCGAGGAACTTGCCTCCGGCATACTCGTCCAGCCGTTTGCACTGTCGCTCGAAAGCTACCGCTACGATCTGGTCTATAGTCCGCGGGCTGCCGAGCGGCCGGCAACGCAGGTGCTGAGGGATTGGGTACTGCAGCAGTTCAACGGCGGAAGCCAGTAAGAGGCGAGGCAGCCGATCGCCTCGGCAAGCTCAATTGCCGCAAGGTAGGCCCCGCAATCAGTCGAAGTCACCGAAGACGTCGAGGCTCCTCCAGCGGCGGCTGACGAGGCGCAGCGAGCGATCCGGTTCGATCACGTAGGTCTCAAAGACCTGACGGCCGAATTGGTCGAAGAACTGGTGCGGCACGATACTGCCGACCGGCGCCTTCTTCAACTTGGTGCGAGGCTGGCCGCCATAGGTGATGCTGCCGGGGATCGGCTGAAGGTTCGGCGAGTAGCCGTAGGTCTGAACACCAGTGGTGCAACCACTGAGAAGGAGGACGACGGAAAGGGCGGCAAGAGCATGTTTCATATCGATGGTCCTCGACTATGCAGAAGGCGGATCGGAGTTCTGCCCGACGCCATGCGCAACTTCCAGGGCGTTACGACTTACTTTGGCGCCTGCGGGCGATAATCCAGCACCTTTCTCTAAAGTGTAGCGCTTCAACGGAAATTTCCAAGTTTCCGTGCGGCGATTGCCGATGGCGACAGGACCCTCGGTGGCCGCGTGTCTCATTAGACGCGCAAAGCTCGCTGTAGCACTTTGAATTGCTGCATGTTTCTACGCTTCTTCGCGGGTGAGGCCGTCGCGCAGCATCTGGACCTTTTCGTTGAGATCGATCATCTCGGGCACGGTAAATCCGGAACGACGCAGCAGCGTGTCGGTGAGGCATGCGGTCTTGGGGTGAAGCTCCTTGCCCTTCTCTGTCAGGAAAACCTCGACCAGCCGTTCGTCGACGGTGCTTCTGCGTCTTGAAAGGAAACCGGCCGCCTCGAGCCGCTTGACTGCCGGGGTGATGGTGCTCGGTTCCAGGCCGAGCCGATCGGCAATCGCCGATATGCTCAAGCCGTCCTGTTCCCACAGTGTACTGACGGCCAGATACTGCGTGTAGGTGACGCCGAGCGCGTCCAGCATCGGCTTGTAGGCGCGATTGATGGCGATCGCTGCCGAGTAGATCGAGAAGCAGAGCTGGCTGTCGAGCGGAAGCGGTGCGGGTTCGGTCATGGTCGTCTCCAATATTTAAGTCCGTGGCTTTTCATGAGCTTAGCACGAAAACCATTATTGCGATAATAAAATGCTGGACAGGTGATCGCGTAAGGCATATCTAATGATTACCGCGATAACAACTATCGCGCCAACAAATTAAGGAGTTGCGCAAATGTTGAAGACATCTCTGCTTGCCGCCGCCGCCTCGCTCACCCTGGCCGCCACCGGCACCACCGCGTTTGCCGCTGATGCAGGCGCAAAGAACGTCGTTCTCGTCCATGGCGGTTTCGTCGATGGCGCCGGCTGGAAGGGTGTCTACGACATCCTGAAGAAGGACGGCTACACCGTCAGCATCGTCCAGAACCCGACGACCTCGCTTGCCGCCGACGTCGCTGCCACAAGGCAGGCGATCGACAAGGCTGATGGATCGGTGGTGCTGGTCGGGCATTCCTATGGCGGCGTCGTCATCAGCGAAGCCGGCACCCATGAGAAGGTGCAGTCGGTCGTCTACATCGCCGCGTTCGCCCCGGATAAGGGCGAGTCGGTCTCGTCCTTGATTGCCAACCCGCCGGCCGGCGCGCCGGTGCCGCCAATCCTGCCGCCGGTCGATGGCTTCCTGTTCCTCGACAAGGCAAAGTTCGCCGCATCGTTTGCTGCTGACGTCGATGCCGAGACGGCCGCCTTCATGGCAGACTCCCAGGTTCCGTGGGGCGTCGAAGCGCTGGCCGGCGCCGTCACCGAGCCTGCTTGGAAGACCAAGCCGAGCTACTATCTGGTTGCGGGTGAAGATCGCATGATCCCGCCGGCTGCCCAGCAGATGATGGCCAAACGCGCCGGCTCAACCGTCGTCGAAGTGCCCGGCAGCCACGCCGTCTATGTCTCCAATCCGAAGGCGGTCGCCGATCTCATCGAGAAGGCGGCGGAAACCGCCAACTGATCGTCGGCGACGAACGACACAGCAACAATCGACCAACACAGGGCCGGGAGAGGGATCTCCCGGCTCTAAAGCGCGTCGCGATCTCCAGGATTCGCTTGCTGCCCTTTAAGCTCTTGTTTTTGCGCATGTCGTCATCACAAAGCCGCTGCGCACTTTTGCACGACATGCTCTAGATTGCCGACATACCCCAGAGAATCCTGTCTAACGGGAGGCTCACCCAGTTCTCCCTCATTCCGGCCCTGTGCCGGAATCCAGCGAGCTGACGTCTGTCAGGTCGAAAGACCTTTCAGCCCAAGGACTTGGGCTGACTGGATTCCTGTGACGGGCACAGGAATGAGGGTGCTTTGAGCGCCGTGAAGGCGCCCGAATGTCGAACAGGTCATATGGATGACTTTGTCATCAGTCTGAGGGGCGGGAGAGGGATCTCCCGGCCGTGTTTGCTGGGCAGGACCTTCCGTCTTCCGAACGGCCCGGCGGCAACATGCAGCTTGCCCACAGCTTCGCCGTTGATGGCCACGCTGGCCCATTGGTACAAGCCTTCCACCGTCAGCTGTGGGAAGAGGGCAGGTTGCGAGTTCGCCGCGCCAACCCGATGCGTTTCGCGCTCATACCCAGATTTGTCGCTGCGGCGAATTCCGATTTGGCGAAACATGCGGTAGTCCTTGGGTGAACTTCCCGTCGGATTGTGCGTCAGGCCCCAAGCGCCTGTCGCGCGCTCTGCTGTCGCCCAGTCCTTCTGCCGAACCCAGGTATTGCATGACCGCCGAACAGTCCCTCGCGTTTATAGTCATCGGCGCCATGATGGCATTCTTCATCTGGGGGCGGTTTCGATATGACGTGATTGCCTGTTCCGCCCTGATGCTTTCGGTCGCCGTTGGCATCGTGCCTTTCGATCACGCCTTTGATGGTTTCAGCGACGATATCGTCATCATCGTCGGTAGCGCCCTTATCGTCAGCGCCGGGGTGGCGCGCTCCGGTGTCGTGGATGCGGCGATCCAGCGGTTTCTGCCGAACATTTCCTCGGTCCGGGCGCAGCTTGCGCTGCTGGTCATCACGGTCACGGTGCTTTCCGCCTTCATCAAGAATATCGGCGCGCTGGCGATCATGATCCCGGTGGCGTTCCAGTTTGCCCGCCGTTCCGGCGTCCAGCCCTCGGTGTTCCTGATGCCGATGGCCTTCGGCTCGCTGATCGGCGGGCTGATGACCCAGGTCGGAACCTCGCCCAATATCGTCGTTTCGCGCGTGCGCCAGGAGTTGACGGGCGAGAGCTTCACCATGTTCGATTTCACCCCCGTCGGCGCCACGCTTGCTGCCGTCGGTGTCGTCTTCCTGCTGTTTGCCTACAAGCTGGTGCCGCAGCGCACGAGCCAGCATGTCTCGGTGCAGGCGGCGATCGAGATCACAGACTATACCTCGGAGGCGGTGGTTGCCGCCGGTACGCCCATGATCGGCAAGTCGCTGAGCCAACTCGTCAAGATTGCCGACGGCGGTGCCGTCGTCACCGCGATGTTCCGGCGCGGCCTGCATGTGGCGCCATTGCCTGACGTCAAGCTCGAGGCCGACGATATCCTGCTGCTCGAAGGCGGGCCGGATGCGCTCGATCGTATCGTCTCGCAGGCCAAGCTGAAGATCTCCGGCGACCGTTCGCCGTCATCCAGCGAAAAGACCGGCGCGGAGATCGAGGCGGTCGAGGCTGTGATCGGCGGCGGCTCGCCGCTCGAAGGCATGACCGCGCAGCGCCTGGCGCTGTTCAGCAACCACAACATCAACCTGCTTGCCGTCAGCCGGCAGGGCGAGCGGCTGAAGCAGCGGCTCGGCAACATTCGCTTAAGGGCCGGCGATATCGTCGTGCTGCAGGGCGCGCGCCGTGAACTGCCGTCGTTCCTGCAGGACTTCGGCTGCCTGCCGCTGGCGCAGCGCGAGATCCTGCTTGGCACCATCCGCAAGGCGACGCTGCCGCTCCTCGTTCTTGCCGCCGCCATGGGCTCGACGGCCGTCGGCCTCGTGCCGATCCCGATCGCCTTCTTCGCCGCGGCCCTTGCCATGGTGATCTTCCGCATCATTCCGCTGCGCGACGTCTACCGGTCGGTCGACGGGCCGATTTTGGTGATGCTGGCAGCGCTGATCCCGGTCAGCGATTCGCTGCGCACGACAGGGGGCACCGACGTGATCGCCAGCTGGCTCGGCACGATTGCCGCGGGCCTGCCGCCGGCCGGGGCGCTGACGCTGATCCTGCTCGCCGCCATGGCAGTGACGCCGTTCCTCAACAATGCCGCGACCGTCCTGGTCATGGCGCCGATCGCCGCCAGTTTCGCGACCACGCTTGGCTACCGCCCCGAAGCCTTCCTGATGGCGGTTGCCATTGGCGCAGGCTGCGATTTCCTGACCCCGATCGGCCACCAGTGCAACACGCTGGTCATGGGCCCGGGCGGCTACAAGTTCAGCGACTATCCGCGCCTCGGCCTGCCGCTTTCGGTGGTGATTGTCATCGTCAGTGTGCCGGCGCTGATCGCCGTCTGGCCGCTGCGCTAATCGCCTTCCTAAAGGTAGTTGCTTCCTCTAACGGCAATCGGACCGGACCCCAGACGTCACTTCACAGCGACGACGACTTTCCCCTTGGCACGCCCCGTTTCGACATAGTCCAGCGCCTCGTTGGTCCTCTCGAACGGGAAGACCCGATCCACTACCGGTCGTATGGCACCTGTGTCGATCAGGGAGGTGATCTGACCAAGCTGCCCACCGTTGGCCGTCATGAAGTGGAAGGAGTAGCTGATCCTTCGGCGCTTCGATTTTCTCCTGATGCCGAAACTCAGCAGGCGCATGACCTGTTGAAGCAGCCAGCCAGAACCGTTCTGCCGCGCGAAGTCCGGATCGGGCGGACCGGAAATCGAAATCAGCTTCCCGCCCGGCTTCAGAACAGCAAGGGATTTCTCCAGCGTTTCCCTCCCTAGGCTGTTCAGCACGACGTCATAGCCCTGCAGCACTTTCTCGAAGTCATCCTTCTTGTAGTCGACGACGACGTCTGCGCCGAGACTTTTCACAAGAGCGATATTTGGTGTGCTCGTGGTCGTCGCCACATATGCCCCAAGATGCTTGGCAAGCTGGATCGCGATCGCGCCCACACCACCGGAGCCGGCATGGATCAGGACCTTCTGTCCCTTTTGCAAGTTGGCCCGCTCGACAAGCACCTGCCATGCTGTCAGGGCAACAAGCGGAATGGATGCGGCCTCGTTCATACTCAGATTGTTCGGCTTCATCGCTACATCGGCCTCGTCCATGGCGATGTACTCTGCAAATGTCCCGATGCGATCCTGGGCCGGGCGTGCATAGACCTCGTCACCAGGCTTAAATCGCCGGACATTGGCCCCGACCCTGACCACCACGCCCGCTACATCGTTGCCCAGCACCAGTGGAAGGCGGTAGGGAAGGATGACCTTGAACTCTCCGTCCCTGATCTTATTGTCCAAGGGGTTCACGCCGGCGGCATGAATCTCAACCATGACATCGTTCTCACGCAACTCCGGCTGTGGGCCTTCGCCGAGCCGGAGAGCGCCGCCTTTCAGATAGCGATCGATCAGGAATGATTTCATCAGACTAACTTTCGTTTCTATGGTGAGCCGGCAGCGCCAGCAGTGCGGCGGCGACAGCTCAATCGGGAAGTCTGCTGAACTTCCGAAGGTTCTTGTCGACGATGGACTCGGGCAGGAAGCGACGCATGAAACGGACTTGTCCTGCAGCTTTTCCGGCGGTGTAGCGTCGTTTGGGCGATGCCGCATTGGCGGCCCTTACGACGGCTTCGGCGACCACCTCGGGTGCATCGCCCTTCGCGACGATGTCGCGCATCAGCCTCTCCGCGTCGGCGCGAACCGTGTCGTAAACGGCAAGCGGGCGGTCCGGTCGCGTGATGTTCTCTTCGAAGGATGTGCGGGTTACGCCGGGCTCGACAAGCACGATGCGGATGCCTTGCGTTCGCACTTCGTGGTCAAGAGACTCCGAATAGCCTTCGATGGCATGTTTGGTCGATGCGTAGAGCGCATTGTAGGGGGCGGGGATCAGCCCGAGTATGGAGCTGAGGTTGACGATCCGTCCTCGATGCTGCCGTCTCATCGTGGGCAGCACCGCATTTGTCATGCGTATGATGCCGAACACGTTTACGTCGAAGACGGCTTTCGCCTGTTTCGTCGTGGATTCCTCAGCGCCGCCGAGCAGTCCGATCCCGGCATTGTTGACAAGAAGATCAATCCGTCCTGCGCGACTTAGAACCTCGTCGACGGTTGTCTGCACCGATGCGTCATCGGTTACATCGCAGATCAGCATCGTGATCCCGTCCGGGGTATCGGGCATCGGCTTTCGGCTGGTACCGAAGACACGGTAGCCATCGTGCCGCAGCGCTCGTGCTGTCACCAACCCAATGCCTGAGGAAGCGCCCGTGACCAGGGCAATGCCGCGTTCTGTCTTGCTCATCGGCTTGTGCTTTCATTTTATCATGGAATATCGCTGAACATTCAGTTACTATTAAATTAGTAGTTAGTCACTATCAAAAAGATACTAACATGAAAAATCTGTCGAGCCAGCCATGCCTGATCGCCAGGAGCCTTGCGCTTGTGGGGGATGCCTGGAGCATGCTGATCATGCGAGATGCCCATGCGGGCCTGACCCGCTTCGATGATTTCCGCAAAAGTCTTGGTATCGCGCCGACGATGCTGACGGGGCGGCTTTCAGCGCTGACGGAGGAGGGGCTGCTGGAGAAACGCCGCTATTCCGATCGTCCGCCACGAGACGAATATGTCCTGACCGAAGCTGGCCAAGACTTCCTGCCGGTTCTGTTTGCCATCGGCGCGTGGGGACGCAAGCATCGCGGCGGGGGCGAGGTAACCCGGTTCTTCGACGCCGAGACCGGAACGGAGATCGATCCCGTCACCATCGACCGGGCGACCGGCGCTCCAGTCGGGACACGTCCCATTCGTATCGCCGCACCGGAATGAGGCACCCCAGGCAGATGAAGTATCGCCTGACAACGCCTCTTGAAATCGCTTCCAGCACAGAGTTGCCGGTCCGTTGGTCGAGCAATGTCTTATGACCGTCGCCGGCAAACGCTGATGCCAGATTAATAGGTCCGGTTGACAGTCGCGATCGATCGTCCTGATGGCGTGAGAAGTGCTCTGCCAATGTGCGTCGCAGGCATCATTCGTTAGCTTGTGTTGTATTATGATATTACATAACAGATGAATATGAAAATATGCCGCATGTTGGTATGCCAATGCCGCACCTTTGCGGTAAACGTCGGAAGCTGCTGGAACAATGACGGCCCGACTGCTTAGGTGGCAACGCCTTCCAGCGTCATGATCCGCGTCTTGGCGCAGCGCTCTCGGATCGCCTTGAGGCGTTGATACGCCGGCGAGTTGTACCACTCGAGCAAGGAGTGCATGTCCGGGAACTCGACAATGACGAGCCGGTGCGGCTCCCAGTCTCCCTCGAGCACCCGGGTAGCGCCACCGCGCCCCAAATATCGGCCACCATAGCGCGCCTCCGTTGCCGGCACTTCCCGTATGTATTCTTCAAAGGCCGCGGCATCGGTGACCTCGACATCCGCAATCAGATAGGCGGCCATGGCAGATCTCCTTTTCCACACAGGCGCCATCGAAGGATACGCCCGTTGGTCGGTGCGGGCGAGTTGGTCAACATATTTTTGTGTTGAATAATGTTATGTTATCACATAACAAATGCGCATGAAAAAATGCGACATGTTGATAGGCCAAGGCCGTGCTGTCGCGGCGGTTGTCACCTCCGCCGAAGTGTGCGACGAAGGCTTTGATGGTGCTGCAACCGCGACAATGCGGAAGCGGCTGAAAAGGGAACACGGAGCGGACGACCCAAATGGGGCCGAAACCGTGGCTGCCCCCGCAACTGTGAGCGGAAAGCGCATTCACACCATGTCACTGGCGATCAGCCGGGAAGACGTGGATGCGCCGCGACCCGCGAGCCAGGAGACCTGCCATCGAACCGATCAACCACAACGGACGGGGTGTTCCGATGGAAAAGAACTGGTTTTTGCGCGACGGTCATCCGTCATCATGCCGCGTTGCCACATTCTCTCCGGACCAATCCGGAGGAGAAGAGACATGGCCAATCCGGTTTCCCGACAGCACACGATAACGGTCTGCACCGATTGCCGTTTCACCGGCGGCCCATGCCGTCCGGGAGCGGATCTGATCCAGCGGCTGAACCGCAGTATTGCCGCGCTCGGCGAGCCGCTCGACCGGGATTTCTCCATTACTGGGACGGTCTGCATGGCCGCGTGTACCAGGCCTTGCACCATCGCTTTCCAGGCAACCGGCAAGGCGACCTACCTCTTTGGCGATATCTCGCCCGAGGAGGATATCGATGATCTCGTCTCGTTCGCGACCACCTATGCCGGAAGGGGCGATGGCATGACGCGGGCGGCCGAGAGGCCGCGCGGGCTCAACGGCAAGACGCTGGCGCGCATCCCGGCAGCGATGCTGGTCTCCGAAGACATCGGCTGGCATTTCCAATGATGGCGCGGGGAGGGACGAGCCGATGAGCTGCACCGCGACAGGGGCCGGGCTTCGGGTCCACGCCCTGGATTGGGGACCGCGCCCGGACCTGCGGCTGGTCCGCGAGATCGACTTTGCCATTGCGCCCGGCAGCCGGCTTGCCATTCTCGGGCCGAACGGTGCCGGCAAGACCTCGCTGCTGCGCTGCCTCTATCGCTCGGCCCAGCCGATAGCGGGCGCAATCGAGGTCGATGGCGTCGACATCTGGGCGATGACGGCGCGCGAGGCGGCAAAGATCATTGCCGTCGTGCTGCAGGAAATGCCGAGCGACTTTCCCTTCAGCGTGCGCGACGTGGTGATGATGGGCCGCATCCCCCGGCGTGAGGGCATGAGCGGCTGGACCGCGAGGGACCGCGAGACGGTTGCGCACGCGCTCGAGCATCTCGATCTCACCCACCTTGCCGGGCGGCAATTCGCGACGCTTTCGGGCGGCGAGAAGCAGCGGGTGCTGATCGCCCGGGCGCTTGCCCAGCAGCCGCGCATCATCATTCTCGACGAGCCGACAAACCATCTCGATATCCGCCACCAGCTCGAAATTCTCGAGTTGTTGCAGACGCTGCAGCTGACGATCGTCACCACGCTGCACGACATCAACCTGGCAGCCGAGTTCGCGACCGATGTGGCGATCCTGACGGAGGGACGCATGACGGCCTTCGGCCCGCCCGAAGACGTGCTCAACCCACAAGCGCTTTCCGCCGCCTTCGGCGTCACCGCCACTGCCCACAACAATGCCGTTTCGAGCGGCGCACGCTTTTCCTTTTCACTTGCTCGACAGGAACTGATTTCATGAAGACCTTCATTGCCCATTCCGCCTTTGCCCTGCTGGTTCTGGCGGCAACGCCGGCGCTCGCCTATCCCGTGACCGTCAAGAGCTGCAACCGCGAGGTGACCTTCGATTCAGCACCGAAGCGCGCCGTTTCCAACGACGTCAACCTCACTGAAATGATGCTGGCTCTGAAATTGCAGGACCGCATGGTCGGCTATACCGGCGTATCCGGCTGGAAGACGCTGGACGAAAAGCTGCGCGAAGGCGTCAAGGCGCTGCCGGAGCTTTCGGAAAAATATCCGACCAAGGAAGTGCTGCTCAATGCCGACGCCGACTTCTACTTCGCCGGCTGGAACTACGGCATGAAGGTCGGGGGCGAGGTGACGCCGGAAACGCTCGAACCCTTCAAGATCAACGTCTATGAGCTGACCGAATCCTGCATTCACGTCATGGCCAAGGGCAAGCCTGTCATGGACGACATGTTCGTCGATATCCTCAATCTCGGCCGCATCTTCGGCGTCGAGGATCGGGCGCAGGCGCTGGTCGACGGTTATCGCCGCGATCTCGACAAGATCACTGCAGACACCGGCGGCATCGAACGCCCGACCCGCGTCTTCGTCTATGATTCCGGCGAGGAGAAGCCGTTCACGTCAGGCCGGTTCGGTATCCCGACGGCAATGATCGAGGCGGCGGGCGGCGTCAACGTCATGGACGACATCGAGAAGAGCTGGACCGAGATTTCCTGGGAGCCGGTGATCGACAAGAACCCTGAGGTGGTGGTGATCGTCAACTATGGCGAGGTCACCGCCGAGCAGAAGATCGCCTTCATGAAGAGCAACCCCGCCTTCAAGAACATCGATGCCGTCAGGAATGACCGCTTCGTCGTGCTCGATTATGTCGAGGCGACACCGGGTCCACGCAACATCGATGCCATTGCGCGCCTTGCCAGGGCCTTTCACGGGCAGGCGATGTAACCGAGGCGGCCTGCGGGAGCATGCCGTTTCGCATGCTCCCGCCTTTCCATTCCAATAATTGACCAGGGACGGACTGTGAAAACCACGACCGCCATTCTCGCGGCGCTGCTGTTGCTGTGCCTGACGATCACTGCCGCCGTCTCATGGGGTTCAGCGCCCATCCCGGTCTCGACCGTCTGGTCGATCATCGCCTCGAAGCTGTCGCCCGGCAGCGTCGACGTCGTCTGGTCGGCGGGGCGCGAAAGCATTGTCTGGGACGTGCGCCTGCCGCGTGTCGTGCTTGCCGGGCTGGTTGGAGCCGGGCTGGCCTTGACCGGCGCCGTGCTGCAGGCGGTTACCCGCAATCCGCTTGCCGATCCGCATCTGCTCGGTGTGTCCTCCGGCGGCGCGCTCGGCGCGATCATCGCGCTACTGCACACCGGACTCATTCTCGGCCTTGCCACGGTGCCGCTGTTTGCCTTTGCCGGCGCGCTGGCTGCGACCGCACTTGTTGCGCTCGTGACAAGGGTGCTCGGCACCAATGCCGACCGGCTGGTGCTATCAGGCGTGGCCGTTGCCTTCACCTTGACGTCTGTCGGCAACCTGATGATTTTCCTCGGGGATCCAAGGGCGGTGCATACGGTGATTTTCTGGATGCTCGGCGGTCTCGGGCTCGCGCAATGGCCGCATCTTGTCTATCCCGCGGTGGTGCTGACAGCCTGCCTCGGCTACCTCGTGCTGAGGGCGCGCGAGATCAATGCGCTTGCCATGGGCGACGAGACGGCAACGACGCTCGGCATTCCCGTTCGCCGGTTCCGCCTCGTCCTCTTCGTCGTCACCGCACTTCTGACCGGGGTCATGGTCGCTTTTTCCGGCGCGATCGGCTTTGTCGGCCTGATGGTGCCGCATTTCGTGCGGCTGTTTGCCGGCAGCGACAATGTCCGGGTCATCCCGCTTTCGGCCTTCGTCGGGGCGCTGGTGCTGATCTGGGCGGACCTCTTTTCCCGCGTCGTCATGGCGCCCGAGGATATGCCGATCGGCGTCATCACCGGGCTTGTCGGCGGCATGGCTTTTATTGCCATTTTGAAGCGTCGCGCGTAAGCCAGCGGCATGGACACGGTGCGATTGCCGCCTATCTGATAGGTCGACCGTCCCCACGGCATGACATGAGGAGCGAATGACCCATCAAGCTGAGGCCTGCACCCCGGATGAAGTGCTGAAATTCTGGTTCGAGGAACTGTCGCTCGACCACTGGTTCAAGCCGTCGCGCGAGCTGGACGAACATTGCTTCCTGCGCTTCCAGGCGTCGCACCTCGCCCTTGCCAGGGAGATCGGCGACATCTGGCGGGCGACGCCGGAAAACCGGCTGGCGGCAATCGTGCTTCTCGATCAGTTGCCGCGCAACATGTATCGGGGGACGCCGCTTGCCTTTGCGACCGACGGCCTGGCGCTCCGGGAAGCCAAGCTCGCCGTCGGCGCCGGCGCCGACATGGCGGTCCGGCCGGAGTGGCGGGCGTTCTTCTACATGCCGTTCGAGCACTCGGAGAACCTGACGGATCAGACGATGGCGGTGAAGCTTTTCACCGAGCTCGGCGATCCCATGTATATCGATTATGCAATCCGGCACCGGGAGGTGATCGAGACCTATGGTCGCTTCCCGCACCGCAACGCCTTCGTCGGTCGGACGTCGACGGCGGCGGAACTGACCTATCTGGCGCAGCCGGGCGCAGGATTCTGACAGTTTTACGGGCTGTGAAGGCATGTTTACCGTGTCTTTGCATCTTTCCGCCGTCTTTCGTATTCAAACCGCATTGTGACGGCTGCCGGGGCGATTCCGCATCCGGGCGAGGTCTGGGCTTCCGAGGGTTTTGAAATTGCATTTCGTGGCAAAGTTGTTCGCTGTTTCTGTCTGCCTGCTGTCGCTGGCCGGTGCCGGCACTGTCGTGGCGCAAAACGCCCAACCGGTGCAGACGACGACGCAACCCGGCGAGAACCCGCTCAAGCTCCGGCAGTGCCTGCCGAGGGCGGCGCGCAGCCTGCCCAGAACACACAACCGGCCGCCGACGGCAAGGCGCAGCCGGCAGCGAACGTGCAGCAGCCTGCAGCGGGTGCTGCCCAACCGGCGCAAAACGCCGCGACGCCAGCGCAGCCGACCGACGCAGCCGTTGCTGCCGAAGCCGGCCAGAGCCAGACGGCGGAGCAACTGGCTCACGCCGGCAAGGAACTGGCGCGGCTGAGGGACCTCATTGCCAAGGCCAGTGACGACGACATTGCGCTTGCCGAGCTCAAGGTGCAGGTCGATGCCGTCGCCAAGCAGATCATCTCGACCTCGATCGCCACGCGTCCGCGGCTGGACGAGATCAAGGCGCGGCTGACCGAACTCGGCGATCCACCGGGCGCGGGGCAGCCACCGGAAGCCGATATCGTCACGGCCGAGCGCAAGCGGCTGCTTGCCGAACGCGGCGAGATCAATGCGCTGACGGGGGAGGCCGAGGGCCTTTCGGTCCAGGCGACGAAACTGTCGAACGGCATCACGGCGACGCGACGCGCGCTGTTTTCCAACACGCTGTTGAAGAACACCGACGTTTCGGTCGAAATGTTCGACGAGGCGCTGTCGGCAACGGCCAATGAAACCAAGGTGCTGTCGCGCAGCACGATGAGCTGGCTGACCTTCGTCTGGAAATACAAGCGGATTCCCTTGCTGACCGCGATCTTCCTGTCGATCTGTGCCGCACTCGTCTTCCTCGTCGGCAGTAACAAGCTGTTTTCACCCTATATCCACCACGACAAGTCGGACGAGGAGCCGAGCTATTTCCGGCGTCTGTCGGTTGCCTTCTGGTCGACATTCATTCCGACCATTTCGACAGGCGCCTTTGCGCTGTCGAGCTTCTTCTTCCTGCACAGTTTCAACGTGCTGCGTTCGGATATCACGCCGATCATCGCGATTGCGCTTGCGGTCACGGTGGTCGGGTTCTTCGTGACCACGCTCGCCAATGCGGTGCTGTCGCCGTCGGACTCGCGCTGGCGCCTCGTGCGCGTGTCGGATCGCGGCGCCAAGGTGCTTTTGGTCACCATCTTCGCCATGGCGCTGGTCAACGGCCTTGACTACATGTTCGGCGGCGTCAGCGAAGCGCTCGGCTCGCCGGTCGTGCTGACGGTGGTGAAGAGCTTCACCGCCTCTGTCATCATCGGTCTGATCATCATTGCTTCGGCCTGGATCAAGCCGACGCTCAAGCACGATGAGCCTTTCGATGCGCCGGGTCGCCCGTGGCCGCGCCTGGTCTCCATCGTTCTGATCCTGACTGGCGCGTCGCTCATCATCGCCGCCGCTACCGGCTATGTCGGCCTGTCCCGCTTCATCGCCACGCAGATCATCATTACAGGCGCGATCCTGGTGATGATGTATATCGGCTTCCTCACCGGCAAGGCGGTCTCGCGCCAGGGGGCGTTCGCCGAAACGGCAGCCGGGCGCTATCTCGAGCGCCGCTTCAAACTTGAACAGGTCGGGCTCGATCAGGTGGGCCTGGTGGCAGGCCTCAGCATTTACGCGCTGGTGACCCTGTTCTTCATTCCGCTGATCCTGCTGCAATGGGGCTTCCAGGTCGCCGACATCGAATCCTGGACCTATCGCGCCATCACCGAGATCAAGATCGGCACCATCACCATCTCGCTCATGGGCATCATGGCGGGCATCCTGTTCTTCATTCTTGGTTACATCGTCACCCGCTGGGTGCAGCGCTGGATCGACGGCAACATCATGGCGCGCAGCCGGGTGGATGCGGGCGTCAGAAACTCTATCCGCACCGGCATCGGCTATATCGGCGTTGGGCTCGCGTGCCTGATCGGCCTTTCGGCTGCCGGTATCGACCTTTCCAATCTCGCGCTCGTCGCCGGTGCCCTCTCGCTCGGCGTCGGTTTCGGTCTGCAGAACATCGTTTCGAACTTCGTCTCGGGCCTCATTCTCCTGGTCGAGCGTCCGTTCAAGGTCGGCGACTGGATCGTCAGCGGCACGACGGAAGGCTTCGTCAAGCGCATCTCGGTGCGCGCCACCGAGATCGAGACCTTCCAGCACCAGTCGATCATGATGCCGAACTCGCTGCTGATCAACGCGTCGGTCGGCAACTGGACGCACCGCAACAAGCTCGGCCGTTCGGAAATCGCCGTCACCGTCACCTATGCCAGCGAGCCCCGGCGGATCATGGATCTCTTGGCCGAGATTGCCGCCGCCCATCCGATGGTGCTGAAGAACCCGTCGCCAAGCGTCGGCTTCACCTCCTTTGGCGATGACCGCATGACCTTCGAACTCCGGATCTACGTGGCCGATGTGTTGACCGGCGGCGGCGTGCGCAACGATCTGCGTGTGGCCATCTACGAGCGCTTCCGCGACGAGGGCATCGGTGCACCGTTCCCCTTGAAGATCGAGGACGTGCCGATCGAAGATCAGACCGGCATCGAGAGCCACGAGCCGGAAACCGTCGGCGAGCCAAAGGGCGCAACGTCGGCCGAGGCGAGGGCCACAGCCTCGAAAAAGGAAACCGCTTCCGCGGCGCCGCTTGACGAGGAAAATGAAGAGGAAGGCGGCAAGCGCCGCGCTTCCAGCCGCCGCTCAAACCCCAACCGCTGATAAACGGAGCGTTCAGCCGCTATTCAGCCTGCCCGCGATAAAAAGCATGCAATTCTTCTTTTGACGGTCTAGGCTGTCATGGGCTGAAGAGGTGGCCGGAGCCACCGTCGCTTATCCGACGGGGCGGACGGCTGTGCAAAAGGGCGGCGCCGCGGGCGTCGATGGGCGATGAAGACATTTGTGATTGCTTTGCTTTCCGGCGTGCTGGCGGCAGGGGCGGTTTCGGCCGCGACTGTCACGAACAAGGATGGCGAGACTGCTGTTCTGGTTGTCGTCGAGGGCGAAAGCCGCATGGAAGTGGCGATCAGCGCCGGCGCCACCGAGATGATCTGCCCCAGCGGCTGCTTCGTCACCACGCCGAGCGGCGACCGTATCGGCCTGCAGGGCGACGAGAATGTCGAGATCGTCAACGGTTCGGCGATCGTCAAGTAAGCGCAGCTCTTCAAACGGAATTCGAAACGGCGTCGGGATCACCCGGCGCCGTTTTCCGTTTCACGACATCGCGCCAGATGCATCGGTGCGCGACCTCGCCGGCAAAAGCGGCCTGCGCGCAGCCCTAAACCGAAGGGGTGAGGACGCGCTAATCCCATTTGGCAATTGAATGAAATGCGGCGATCGCCCGTTATTCCAGAGACGAAGCGTCCACAAGGTTTCGCGCAGACCGGGTGACGCAAGGGCGGGTCGGCGGCATTGACAGGGCCGGCAATGGATCGCACCCTTGCGACAACAGGCGCTGTGCGGCGGCGGGGCAGGCGAGTTAAGACAGCGCCGCGCGTCTTATCAGACGCGCAAAGGTCGCTGTAGCGCTTTGAATTGCTGCAGGTTTTATCCCTAAATCGACAACGATTTAAGGACACGTGCAGCGGGGGGCATGCATGGGCATGCCCGGGGTATGGCATGCATTGGCTTCGCATCGTCATCGCGGTCTTCCTGGTGCTGATATGTTCGCAGGCGCTTGCCGAAAGGCGGGTGGCGCTGGTCATCGGTAACTCGGCCTACCAATATGTGCCAGAGCTTCCCAACCCCGACAACGACGCAGGCGACATGGCCGCCAAGCTTGAAGCGCTGGGATTCGAGGTCGTCGTCGGTCGCGATCTTGATCTTGCCGGCGTGCGCAACACGATCCGCGACTTCGTCGGCAAGCTCGACGGTGCGGACCTCGCGCTGTTCTACTATGCCGGCCACGGCCTGCAGGTGAACGGCGAGAACTATATCGCTCCCATCGACGCCAAGCTTCTCTCCTATATCGACCTTGAATTCGAGGCGGTACCGATGAACCTGATCCTTTCGGCGATGGAGCGCGAGACGCGGGTCAATCTGGTGTTCCTCGATGCCTGCCGCGACAATCCGCTGGCAGTCAATCTTGCCCGCTCGATGGGCACGCGCTCCAGCTCGATCGGCCGGGGGCTGGCGAAGGTCGGTACCGGCATCGGCTCGCTGATCGCCTTTGCCACCCAGCCCGGCAACGTTGCGCTCGACGGCGCCGGGCGCAACTCACCGTTCACGGCGGCGCTGCTGCGCCACCTCGGCAAGCCCGGACGCGACATCACCCGTGAGCTGATCGACGTGCGCCGTGACGTGCTGGAGGCGACCGATGGCAAGCAGGTGCCCTGGGACAATTCCTCGCTGACCGGCGAGGTGGTGCTGAAGCCATCGACATCGACGGAGCCTGCGGCGTCGGCCGGCGGCGACAAGGGCGACAACGCCGCCGAGCTTGCCTATTGGGACACGATCAAGGGATCGAGCGACCGAGACCTGTTCGACGCCTATCTGCAGCAATATCCTGGTGGTGCCTTCGTCTCGCTGGCTCAGGCGAAAATCAGGATCATCGAGCGTGCGGCGGCCGACGTTGCGGCTGCGCAGCTGGAAGCCGAGGGGGCGAAACAGCAAGCACCGCCTGTCGGGGGGCTGCCCACCGCAACGGAGCAGGTGGCTGCATTGACCCAGCCGCTGGCCAACCAAACCCCGACGCTTGAAACCGCCTCGCCCGACCGGGAGCTGGTGCGCTCGATCCAGAAGGAGTTGAACCGCGTCGGCTGCCGCGCCGGCAGCGAAGACGGGCTCTGGGGTCTCGGAAGCCGCAGGGCGCTGGAGCAGTTCGCCAAACTGATCAAGGTCGAGCTTGCGGCCCTTGAGCCGTCTGATGGCGTGCTGGAACGATTGCGGACGCAGAAGGCGCGGATCTGCCCGCTCGTCTGCGCCCAGAACCAGCAGCTGAAGAGCGGCCGCTGCGTCGATATCAAGCGCGAGGCGAAGCTGCCGGAGCCGGCGAAGACGCGCAGCACCGACGAGACGCCGACCAGGAAAGCGCCATCGAACACCATTACGGCGCCTGACGACGCCAAGAAAAAGAGTTTTGCCAACTGCCCGGCCAGTGCCCAGCTCGCAGCCCGCCAGACCCTGGAGCGCGGCACGGGGCGCGGACGCACGATGAGATCCGCCATGCATTCCTGCGGCCGCACCTTCGTGTGCCACCGCGCCGCCCGCGGGCAGCCCTGGGACTGCAGCTGGCGGTGACAGGGCCGCGGCATGGCGACCGACCGGAACGGCGTCGCGGCCACACAACAGCGTGATCTTCGGACCCAGATGGAGGATAGTCAGCATGAGCCAAGCGATCCGCGCACTGCAACCGGGCGAGCCTGCTCCGGCCTTCTCGCTACCCGCCGCCAACGTCGGGGGCGTGGTTTCGCTCGCGGACCTGCGCGGACGCCCGTTTCTGATCGGGCTGTTTCGCGGCCTGCATTGCCCGTTCTGCCGGCGCCAGCTGCGGCAATTTTCCGCGCTCCAGCCCGCCTTGCGCGAGGCGGGCGTCGAGACACTGGCCGTGATCAACACGCCGCTCGAGCGGGCAAGGCTCTATCTCCAGTTTCAGCCGACGCCGGTGACGGTGTTGTGCGATCCGGAGTGCCGCACGCATCGTGACTTCGGCGTGCCGCGCGTGGTCTTCGCCCCGGCCGACGGTGAGGAAAAGAAGCAATGGCCCTTTCACGCCAGCTTCGAACAGTTTGCCGCAGCGCGCATCAATCCGAACGACGAGATGGCCGAGCCGGCACACCCGATGGAGGCCAATACCGTGCTCAACACCAAGGATGGCTTCGAGCTGAATGACGTCGACCGGTCCATCTTCGAGAACCATGGCACCCAGCTTGTCGGCCATTTCCTTGTCGATGGGTCAGGCCATATTGCCTGGGCCGAGGTCGAGGCACGCAACGGCCCCGAGGGCCTTGGAACCTTGCCGACCGCCGAGCAGATCATTGCCGCCGCAGGAGATGTGGCGGTTTCCTCCGCCAACCAGGGGCCGCGATGATGGATGCTGCCGTGGCGAAATCAACCGCGCTCCTGCATGCGTGATGTTTCAGTCGCGCCGAAGACCGAAGCTTGTTGTTGCGCCGCGCTGGGGCTGGCCTGTCTCGGCCGGTCCGCCCGTGTGTTTTCGGCTGGCGTAGATGAGATAGACCGAGGCAGCGATGAACAGCGACAGCGGCAGGCCGGGATAAAGGGTGAAACGGTGCAGGTAGACCTTGGCCCAGGTCAGCGCACCGTAGAGACCAAAGCCATGCAGGCCAAAGAAAAATGGCCACAGCATTATCGCAAGCCCGAGCAGGCCGTACGCCATCATGAGAACGAGCAGGGTGGACCAGACGCGATACGCGGCGGCGTGGCCCTCGTTCATCGGACCGCTTGGTGCGCGTGCAAGACTCAGCGTGATGATGGCAATGACCGCGCTCAGGAGCGAAGTGGGTAATTGCGGGCCGGCGAAGCCGAAAAAGAAAGCGACGCCCCAGTGCGCCCCGAAAATGAGCGCAAAGGGAAGATCGGACAGGGCAAGCAGGACGATGTAGATGCCGATCTTGCCCGGCATGCCGACTACCTTGCTCCGGGCGATCGAGATGCGTGCAAGCGACGCTGCGAAGGTCAGGTAGATGATCGGCTTCAAATAGACGCCAAGCACCACGGCGAAGGCGCCGGCAGCGTCAGTTCTGGCGGCGCCGCTCATATGGACCAGGGCATACACGATAAACGGAAATGCCAGGGTGACGACGACGAAAAGGCCAAAACGCCATGCCCATGCCCGCGCGTAGGCTCCGCCGCTAATGACGTTTTCCACGATGTCTCTCCCGATTGCTCGTGCTTGTCGCCACGTTTGGCGATAGGTCGTTAAAGTTCTGCTCGGTAGAACAATGCAACTTTAGGGATTGTCTCCTTTGGCGGTGGTAATTGCGAACGCGGGCAGTTCCCGCGGTCGGCGCTCCCAGCCCCATCCGCGTCGTCGGGACCACGCCGCGTGTCCGGCTCGCCCGGCCGTGGTCGCATTTCGGGGCTTGATTTTGTCGCCGCAATCGTAACCATCCGGCGACCGTCAAACACCTGATGTCGCCAGAGGATGCGCCCCATGAAACTGCAGCTGATCCGCAACGCCACCTTGAAGCTCGACTATGCCGGCCGCACGGTGCTGATCGATCCCTATCTGGCGCCGAAACACAGCCTGCCGTCCTTTGCCAACCGGTCCGAGAACCCGATGGTCGAGCTGCCGGTGTCGATCGAGGCGATCCTTGATGGCGTGGAACTGGTCATCGTTTCGCACCTGCATTCCGACCATTTCGACGATGTGGCCAAGGAACGGCTGCCGAAGCATCTGCCGATCTTCTGTCAGCCTGGCGATGAAGGCGAGATCCGCGCCGCGGGCTTTACCGACGTGATCCCGCTTGTCGACCGCGCCAGCTGGCAGGGGCTGACGCTGACGCGGCGCGAAGGCAGCCACGGCCTTGGGGCCGTCGTCGAGCTGATGGGCTCGGTCATGGGCTTCACGCTTGAAGCTGCGGGCGAACCGTCGATCTACTGGGCCGGCGACACCGTGCTCTATCCGCCGGTGGCAAGCGTGATCGCCGAGACGAAGCCCGACATCATCGTCACCCATTCCTGCGGTGCCCGCTGGGACGGCGACCTCATCGTCATGGATGCGCAGGAAACCGTTGCCGTCTGCGAAACATCCGGCGATGCCGTGGTCGTCGCCACGCATATGGAGGCGCTCGACCACGCCACGATCACCCGGCATGACCTGCGCGAAGCTGCTGATAACAGCGGGATTTCGGCGATGAAGCTGCGAATCCCGGCCGATGGTGATGTCCTGGTTCTTGAAGGGGCTGCGACATAATTTCGAGCGCGGGCGCCATCGCGAGTCATGCTGGCCCTCAGCGGAAAGGCGGCTCTCGCATTCGCAGACGGCTGCCGCCGTCTAACTCCGCTCTCGCGTCTGCATTTACAGTAACGCACTTACGTCTGCGATCGATTCGGACAATGCTGTAGCTCCACGGCCAATTGGCAGGAGGGCAGCATGAGGCGGTTGTTTTTTGCGGCGATGGCTCTGGCGGCGATGTCGTCGGCCGCCGCAGCACTTTCACCCGATGAACTCGCACGGCGGACGATCGAGCGTCGTGCGGTGGAGGCAGTGATCTGGGGCATGCCAGCGGTCAATTATGATCTGATGCTCCAGGAAATGCTCACCAAGACCAAGGGCAAGGTCAACGAGATCGTCTACTGGTCCCGTCCGCTCGATTGGCAAAATCAGACGCTGACGCCCAACCCGGATGCGATCTATCTGATGACCTTCACCGATACCCGTGATGTCGGGCCGGTGGTCATCGAGGTGCCCCCTGCCGAGGGTGGATCGATCAACGGCAACATTGTCGATGTGTGGCAGATGCCCCTGGAGGATGCCGGTCCGTCCGGCGCCGACCAGGGCGAGGGCGGAAAGTACCTCGTTCTGCCGCCGGGCTATGTCGGGACGATCCCCGAAGGCTACATACCACTGAAGTCGAATACCTATGGCGGTTATGCGCTGTTGCGGTCCAACCTCGCCAGCCACGCCGACGCTGATATCGAAAAGTCCGTGGCCTACGCCAAGAGGCTGAAGGTCTATCCGCTGTCCCAGGCGGCATCTCCGCCGGAGACGGTGTTTACCGATGCCAGGGACGTGCTGTTCGACAGTACCATCCGCTACGATGTCAGCTTCTTCCAGTCGCTCGATCGCATTGTCCAGAGCGAACCATGGCTGGCGCGGGACCGGGCGATGATCGATCAGCTGCGGTCTCTCGGCATCGAGAAGGGAAAGCCGTTCAGGCCGGAAGCCACGACCACCGAGGCGCTCGCGGTAGGAATAGAGGAGGCCCGCGAATGGCTCGAGTTGAAATACGATGCCGGCTTGAAACCCTTCTATGACAAAGGACGCTGGAATTTCCCGGCCGACCCGGAGCTCGTCAAGGCGGCGCAGGCGTCGTACGATGAGCCGGATGCCTATCCCGTCGATATTCGCGGCGTCACCTACAGCTATGCCTATGTCGGCATCAAGCGCCTGGGGGCGGGGCAGTTCTACCTTATTGCCATCAAGGACAAGGACGGCCAGGCTTTCGAGGGGTCGAAGACCTACCGGCTGACGGTACCGGCCAATGTCCCGGTCGAGCAATACTGGTCGCTGACCGCCTACGATCGCCAGACCCACGCGCTGATCCGCAATATGCCGCACGCCAGCCGTTCCTCGCAGGTCGCCGAACTGCAGAAGAATGCCGACGGCTCGGTCGATATCTACCTTGGTCCGAAAGCTCCTGATGGAAAAGAGTCGAATTGGATCCCGACCGATTCGCAGCGCGACTTCGAACTTATGTTCCGCCTCTACGCGCCGACAAAGGCCTTGTTCGAAAAGACGTGGGTGCTGCCGGACGTCGAGCCGGTACGCGAATGATCCGGGATCGGTAACCGGGGCAGCCGTCATGTGGCTGCGCGTCGTGTGCCCCTTGCGGTGGAGAACTCGCGCGTCGCACCACACGCCGCGATAGGTGGCGACCGGCTGCACTGCGGCCGGTCACCTTGCCTCGGTATTGATCGTGGCCTCAGTACTGGTCGCAGCGGCGCACCCATTCCATCGGGTAATTCAAGCTGTCCTCGTCGCGGCCCTTGGGTACGAGGTCGAGGAAATGGTAGGCGCCGTTCAGCATCTCGACGCCGCGCGAGTAGCAGGAATAGGTGTGGAACAGCTCGTTCCTGTCGTCTCTGTAGAATACGCTGATGCCCACCTGTTCCGACACGGTGCTCGGCTGGATCTTGTAGTTGTAGTAGGCCTCGCCCTTGGCGAGCTGTTCGGGCGTCCGGGATGCCTGATAGTCGAAGTTGAAGTCGCTGCCGAAGGATGACACCCATGGGAAGCTCCAGCCCAGCCGCTTCCTGTAAGCCTCGATCTGGGTGAGCGGTGCGCGCGATACGGCGGTGAAGGTCACGTCGCGATGGTTGAGATGAACCGGGATGCCGTTGAAATTGTCGGCCCAGAACGAGCAGTGCTTGCAGCCTTCCTGCCAGTCGGGACCAAGCATGAAGTGGTAGACGATCAGCTGCGAGCGGCCGTCGAAGAGATCGGTGAGCGACAGGGCGCCGTTCGGCCCGTCGAACTGGTAGGATTTTTCCACGCGCTCCCAGGGCATTTCCATGCGGCGGCGCGTCAGCGCCTCCCGTTGACGGGAGAATTCCTTTTCGGCGGCAAGCAGGTCCAGGCGCGCCTTCAGCCACGCCTCGGGTGAAACGATTTCGTTCTGCATCGTGGTCTCCAATGAAAGAACACAAGGGGCGAAACGCCTTCGATTGGCGGCTTTTCCTTGGGTTCGGTTGGTTATTGATCGGCATTTTCGCCGATCGGCTAAATCTCTTCCTTCCGCGCGACAGGCATCTGC